>CAKZIH010000128.1 GCA_936931335.1 uncultured Nostocoides sp.
TCATGCTCTTCGGGGCGCCCGTCGCCAAGGACGGGCAGGGCTCGGGCGCGGACGACCCGGACGGCATTCTCAATGTCGCCTGCCGCGCCGTCGTGGATGCCGTCGGTGAACAGCTCGTGGTGATGACCGACCTGTGCCTGGACGAGTTCACCGACCACGGGCATTGCGGAGTGCTGGATGCCGCGGGGCGCGTCGACAATGACGCCACCCTGGCGCGCTATGCGGCGATGGCCCTGGCCCAGGCGCACGCCGGGGCGCACGTGCTCGGCCTCTCCGGGATGATGGATGGCCAGGTCGGGTACGTGCGGGCCGCCCTGGACGCGGCGGGTTTCACCGACACCGTCCTGCTGGCGTATGCCGCGAAGTACACCTCGGGACTTTATGGCCCCTTCCGCGAGGCGGTGGCGAGTTCGCTGGTGGGGGACCGGATGAGCTACCAGCAGGACCCGGCCGGCGGGGTCGCCGAGGCGCTGCGGGAGAGCGCGCTGGATGTGGCCGAAGGCGCCGACCTGCTCATGGTCAAGCCCGCCGGCCCGGCGCTGGACATCGTGGCCGCGGTGGCCCAGGCCTCCCCGGTGCCGGTCGCGGCATACCAAATTTCCGGGGAGTATGCGGCGATCATCGCCGCCGCCGAACGCGGCTGGATCGAGCGTGACCGGGTGGCCCTGGAGTCCCTGCTCGCCATCCGCCGCGCCGGCGGCCAGATCATCCTCAGCTACTTCGCCCTGGCCGTGGCCCGCCTACTGGCCCGCTGAGCCAGCCGCTAGCCCCGCTGACGCCACTCCTCCCCGCATACCGCCAGAGTGTCGGCAACACGCCGTATGCGGTTCGCCCCGCCCCGCGTGTTGCCGACACCGTGGCGGCTGCGCGAGACCCATCACACCCGCGGGACCCATGGCGCCCCCTGAAACCCCGCGCCCTGAAACCCCACGCGGGGACGCCGACGGCCCGGTCGCGCCGCATACGGGCACGGACCGGGCCGTGGAGTGGGCCGCCGGAGGAGTTCCGGCGCTCAAGGGGGGATCAGGCGGACTTGGCCAGCTGCACGTCGAGCTCGACGGTGATCTTCTCGGAGACCAGCACGCCGCCGCCCTCGATGGCGGCATTCCAGTTCAGGCCCCAGTCGGAGCGCTTGATCGTGGTGGTCGCCTCGAAGCCGGCCTTGGTGTTGCCATAGGGGTCGGTCTGCACGCCGTTGAACTCGACCTCGAAGGTTACCGGCTTGGTAACGCCCTTGATGGTCAGGTCGCCCGCGAGCTCGCTGCCGTCGAAGGAGGTCGACTCGAAGGTCATCTCGGGGAACTTCTCCACGTCGAAGAAGTCACCGGAGCGCAGGTGGTTGTCGCGGTCGGCGTTGCCGGTGTGTACCGAGGCCATCGGGATGCTCACGCGCACGGTGGACGCGGTCACCGGGTCGGCGACCTCAACGGTGCCCTGGACATCGGCGAAGCGGCCGCGGACCTTGCTCACCATGAGGTGGCGGGCGACGAAGCCGGCCTCGGTGTGCGACGGGTCGACATCCCAGGTGCCGGCGGGCAGGTCCTCGATGCGGGTGATGGCGGCGGGGGCGGTGGTCATGGGGAGTTTCCTCTCGATGGGTGAAACGCGGTTACGTCGCTGTGAACGTCGGTACGCTCGTTAATATTTCAACTATTAAGAGTTGTGTCAATTCGGCCGCGATGGGCCAGGATGTCGGGGTGCAAACGGACGTGAACTGGCTCTCCGAACCGGAGCAGCGCGCCTGGCGCGCCTACCTGCGCGGCTCGCGGCTGCTCGAGGCGGCCCTGGACCGCGATCTGGCCACCCAGGGCGTGCAACTGTCCGAATACGAAGTGATCTCCATGCTCTCCGAGGCCCCCGACGAGCGGATGCGGATGTCCGCCCTGGCGGACCTGGTCGTGCAGTCCCGCAGCCGGATCACCCATACCGCCGCCCGCCTGGAAAAGCGCGGCTGGGTGCGGCGCGAAGCCTGCCGCGATGACCGGCGCGGCGTCCTGCTCGTGCTCACCGAAACCGGTGCGGCGGCCCTCGACGAGATCGCCCGCCGACATGTGGCCTCGGTGCGCGCCAACCTCGTCGACCTGCTGCCGCCCGGGGAGTTCGCCGCGCTCGGTGCCAGCTTCCAGAAGGTCTGCGACACCCTGGCCCGGGAGTATCAGGCGGGCGACGCCCGTCGGGCCGGCTGAGGCGCACCTGGGAGAATCGCCGGTATGCCGATCCCTGACTACCCCGCCGACGCCCCCGCCTCGCAGGCGCTCTTCGCCCGCGCCCTGGCCGTGGTGCCCGGCGGCGTCAACAGCCCGGTGCGGGCCTTCCGCAGCGTCGGCGGCACCCCGCGCTTCATCGTGGACGCCTCCGGTCCCTATCTGCGCGACGCCGACGGCCGCGAGTATGTCGATCTGGTCAGCTCGTGGGGCCCGATGATCCTCGGGCACGCCCACCCCGAGGTGCTGGCCGCGGTCACCGAGGCCGCCGCACACGGTTTCTCCTACGGTATGCCGAGCACCAACGAGGTCGCGCTCGCCGAGGAGATCGTGGCGCGCATGGAGCCGGTGGAGCAGGTCCGCCTGGTGTCCTCCGGCACCGAGGCAACGATGAGCGCGCTGCGCCTGGCTCGCGGGATCACCGGCCGCTCGCATGTGGTGAAGTTCGCCGGCTGCTATCACGGGCATGTCGACGCCCTGCTGGCCGCGGCCGGCTCCGGGGTGGCGACCTTCGGGCTGCCCGACTCCGCCGGGGTGCCGCGCAGCGCGGCCGGCGAAACGATTGTCTTGCCGTACAACGACATACCGGCTCTGGAGGCGGCCTTTGCCGCCGACGGGGACGCGATCGCCGCAGTGATCACCGAGGCCTGCCCGGGCAATATGGGCGTGGTGCCCCCGCTGCCGGGGTTCACCGAGGCGCTGCGCCGGATCACCCGCGAGCACGGCGCACTGCTGATCTCCGATGAGGTGATGACTGGCTTCCGCTGTTCGCGCTCCGGTTGGTACGGGCTAGAGGGCCCGTATGCCGCCGGCGCCCCCGACCTCTTCACCTTCGGCAAGGTCATGGGTGGCGGCTTCCCGGCCGCGGCCTTCGGCGGCTCGGCCGAGCTGATGAGCCAGCTCGCCCCGGATGGCCCGGTCTACCAGGCCGGCACCCTGTCGGGGAACCCGGTGGCCACCGCCGCCGGCCTGGCCACCCTGCGCGGGTGCACCGCGGCGGTCTACGCCCAACTGGACACCGTCGCGCACACCATCGCCGACGCCGCCGCCGCCGAACTGGCGCGGGCGGGCGTGCCGCATACCGTGCAGTGGGCGGGCTCGATGTTCAGCATCTTCTTCACCGACGGCCCGGTGACCAACTACGAGCAGGCCAAGGGCACCTCCACGCCCGCTTATGCCGCCTTCTTCCACCGGATGCTGGCCGGCGGGGTGCACCTGCCGCCGAGCGCCTATGAGGCGTGGTTCGTCTCGGCCGCGCACGACGCCGAGGCGATCGAGCGGATCGTGGCGGTGCTCCCGGCGGCCGCCGATGCCGCCGCCGCGGCCCTGAACTAGCGGCGAGGCAGCCGGCTCGGCGCA
>CAKZIH010000129.1 GCA_936931335.1 uncultured Nostocoides sp.
CCTCTTCCGATCTGACGGCTATGTGACCGGGCGCGGGATCACCTTCTGTGCCGAGACCCTCGGTCTGACCGAGGCCGAGGTCAGCGGCGTGGCGACCTTCTACACGCAGTACAAGCGCCACCCCAACGGCGAGTACACGGTCGGGGTGTGCACCAACACTCTGTGCGCGATCATGGGCGGCGATGAGATCTGGGACACGGTGAGCGATCACCTTGGCCTGGAGCACGACGAGACCAGCACCGACGGCAAGATCACCCTGGAACGGGTGGAGTGCAATGCGGCGTGCGACTTCGCGCCAGTAGTGATGGTCAACTGGGAGTTCTACGACAACCAGACGCCCGAGTCGACCGTGAAATTGGTCGAGGACCTGCGCACCGGCGCTCCGGTGCGACCCACCCGTGGCCCCAACCGGCAGTGCACCTTCAAGGAGATGTCGCGCACCCTCGCCGGCTTCCCCGACGGACTGGCCGACGAAGGGGTAGGCGCGGGACCGGCGACGCTCGAGGGCCTGCGGCTGTCCCGAGAGCGCGGCTGGATGGCTCCGGCTCCCGAACAGCCCGACGCCAACCCGCCCGCGGACGGCTCCGGCAACGCCGTGGACGACCGGCAGGCCGTGCGCGACGCGGCCGGTGACTCGCTGCGCGGAGCCCAGCGCAACTCCAACCAGCCAGGGGCATGAGATGACTGAACTGACCCCGATCCTCAGCGCCTTCTGGGACGACCCGCGCAGCTGGTCGTTGGCGACATATGAGGACAATGACGGCTACCAGGCGCTGGACAAGGCCCTGGGCATGGCCCCGGCGGACCTGGTGCAGATGACCAAGGACTCCGGGCTGCGTGGCCGTGGCGGCGCGGGCTTCCCGACCGGTATGAAGTGGGGCTTCCTGCCCCCGCCGGACGGCGGCCCCCGCTATCTCGTGGTCAACGCCGACGAGTCCGAGCCGGGCACCTGCAAGGACATCCCGCTGATGATGGCGGCCCCGCACTTCCTCATCGAGGGGATGGCGATCACCTCCTACGCCATCGGGTGCAATCACGCCTTCGTCTACCTGCGTGGTGAGGTCGTGCACGTCTACCGCCGGCTGATGCGCGCCGTCGAAGAGGCGTATGCCGCGGGTCACCTCGGCACAAACATTCACGGCTCCGGCTTCGATCTGGATATCACCGTGCACGCCGGCGCCGGCGCTTACATCTGCGGTGAAGAGACCGCGCTGCTCGACAGCCTCGAGGGCCGCCGTGGGCAGCCGCGCTCCAAGCCGCCGTTCCCCGCGGTCGCCGGCCTCTATGCCCGGCCCACTGTGGTGAACAACGTGGAGTCCATCGCCTCGGTTCCCCCGATCCTGCTCAAGGGTGCGGACTGGTTCGCGCAGATGGGCACCGACTCCTCCAAGGGTTTCGGCATCTTTTCCCTGTCCGGGCATGTCACCCGCCCGGGGCAGTATGAGGCGCCCCTGGGCATCACCCTGCGTGAGCTGCTGGACATGGCCGGCGGCATGCGCGGTGGTCGGCAGCTGAAGTTCTGGACCCCCGGTGGCTCCTCGACCCCGCTGTTCACTGCCGAGCACCTGGACATTCCGCTCGACTTCGACTCGGTCGCCAAGGCCGGTTCGATGCTCGGTACCCGCGCCCTGCAGATCTTCGACGAGACCACCTGCGTGGTGCGCGCCGTGGACCGCTGGACCGACTTCTACAAGCACGAATCCTGTGGCAAGTGCACGCCATGCCGCGAGGGCACCTGGTGGCTCAAGCAGATTCTCGGTCGCCTGGAGCACGGGCAGGGCGACGAAGAGGACCTGGAGAAGCTGCTCGACATCTGCGACAACATCCTCGGACGGAGCTTCTGTGCGCTCGGGGACGGCGCGACCTCGCCGGTGACCAGTTCCATCCAGTACTTCCGCGACGAATACCTCGCGCACCTGACGCACGGCGGGTGCCCCTTCGACCGCCGCGCCGCGACCCTCTTCGCCAAGGAGACCGTGTCGGTATGACGACCCCTCCCGCCGGATCCACCGCCACCGCCGTGGGTCCCCAGACGCCCCCGAGCCCGGCCGGTGGCGGCGACGCCATCGCCAAGCCCGGCAGCGCCGAGCCGCCCGCCGCCAAGCCGGTGGCCCAAGACGCGGTCAACCTCACCATCGACGGCATCCCGGTGTCGGTGCCCAAGGGCACCCTGATCATCCGGGCCGCCGAGCAGATCGGCATCCAGATCCCGCGCTTCTGCGACCACCCGGCCCTGGACCCGGTGGGCGCCTGCCGGCAGTGCCTGGTCGAGGTGGCCATGCCCGGTCCGCCCGGACCCGACGGCAAGCCCGCCCCGGCCAAGACCATGATGGGCCCGCCCGGACGGATGAAGCCCCAGGCCTCGTGCACCATGACGGTCGCCGAGGGCATGGAGGTCAAGACCCAGTTCACCTCCCCGGGCGCCGACAAGGCGCAGACCGGTGTGATGGAGCTGCTGCTCATCAACCACCCGCTGGACTGCCCGGTCTGCGACAAGGGTGGCGAATGCCCGCTGCAGAACCAGGCGATGAGCAATGGCCGCGCGGTCTCCCGCTTCGAGGACATCAAGCGCACCTACCCCAAGCCGATCGCCATCTCCAGCGAGGTCCTGCTGGACCGCGAGCGCTGCGTCCTGTGCGCCCGGTGCACCCGTTTCTCCGACCAGATCGCCGGCGACCCGTTCATCGCGCTGGTGGAGCGCGGCGCGCTGCAGCAGGTCGGGATCTACGAGGAGCAGCCCTTCGAGAGCTACTTCTCCGGCAACACCGTGCAGATCTGCCCGGTGGGCGCGCTGACCGGTGCGGCCTACCGCTTCCGCTCGCGGCCCTTCGACCTGGTCTCCACCCCGGGTGCCTGCGAGCACTGCGCCAGCGGCTGCGCGATCCGCACCGACCACCGTCGCGGCACGGTGCTGCGCCGGATGGCCATTCACGACGACGCGGTCAACGAGGAGTGGAACTGCGACAAGGGTCGCTGGGCGTTCACCTCGCCGTATGTCGGTGACCGCATCGAGTTCCCGATGGTGCGAGACGCCGCCGGGCAGTTGCGGGTCGCCTCTTGGCCCGAGGCGCTCGCCGCGGCCGCGCGAGGCCTAACCGGTGCCCGCGCCGGCGTGCTCACCGGCGGCCGGATTAGCGCCGAGGACGCCTACGCCTATAGCAAGTTCGCCCGTACGGTGCTCGGCACCAATGCCATCGACTTCCGGGCCCGCCCGCACAGCGCCGACGAAGCGCAGTTCCTTGCGGCCTCGGTCGTGGGCACCGGCCCGCACGACGGCGCGGTGACCTATGCCGACCTGGAGAAGGCGAGCCACATCCTGCTCGTCGGCTTGGAGCCGGAGGAAGAGAGCCCGATCGTGTTCTTGCGACTGCGCAAGGCGTTCCGTCGCAACAAGACCACGATTACCTCGCTGGCTCCGTTCGCCACCCGTGGTCTGACCAAGTTGGGCGGCGCCCTGCTGCCCACCGCACCGGGCACCGAGACCGAACAACTCGCGTCCGAGGCCGCGGCCGCCGCGCTGGGTGGCGAGGGCAGCATCATTCTCCTTGGCGAGCGCCTGGCCACCAT
>CAKZIH010000130.1 GCA_936931335.1 uncultured Nostocoides sp.
GGATGGCGTAGACTTCCCAAGTTGCGGACATCTACTTGTTCCCCCCGAGGATCTCGCCCGCCATCTTCTCCGAGAGTTGCGCGAGCGCGGTGTGGTTGTGCCCGGGGCCGAGGCTGGCCAGCGCCGCGGCGGGCAGCAGGACGCGGGCGGCGATGAGTTCCAGTTGCAATCGCGGGGCGGTGGCCCCGGTCATCTCGGTGAGGCCGGCGTTGACGATGTCGGCGGCGCGGGAGAGGGCACCGGGCCCGAAGGCACCCGCCTGCACCCGCATCCGGTCGATTTGATCGCTCGGCAGCGAGCGCAGCACCGAGGCGCCGGCATCCGGGACTGCGGTGAGCACGATCAGGTCGCGGAAACGTTCCAGCAGGTCCTCGACGAACCGACGCGGATCGTGCCCGGTCTCCACCACCTTGTCGATCTGCCGGAAGACCTCCGCCCCATCCGCGGCACCGAATGCCGTGATCGTGGCGTCGAGCAGTTCGTTGTCGGTGAAGCCGAGGAGGGCGGCGGCGCCCTCATACGTCAGCCCGCGCTCGTCGGACCCGCCGATCAGCTGGTCGAGCACCGAGAGCGAGTCTCGGACCGAGCCGCCGCCGGCGCGCACGACAAAGGAAAGCACTCCTGGTTCCACGGCGACGCCTTCGGCCTCGCACAACTGCTCCAGATACGCCTGCAGCCGCAGCGGCGGCACCAACCGGAAGGGATAGTGGTGCGTCCGGGAGCGGATGGTGCCGATGACCTTTTCCGGCTCGGTGGTGGCGAAGATAAATTTGACGTGCTCGGGCGGCTCCTCGACCAGCTTGAGCAGGGCATTGAAGCCCTGCGTGGTCACCATGTGCGCCTCGTCGATGATGTAGACCTTGAACCGGCTCTCCGCCGGCGCAAAGGCGGCGCGTTCCCGCAGGTCGCGGGCGTCGTCGACGCCACCGTGGCTGGCTGCGTCGATCTCGATGACGTCGATCGACCCCGGGCCGCCACGGGCCAGCGCCACGCAGGAATCGCAGACGCCGCAGGGGGTTCCCGTGGGGCCCTGTTCGCAGTTGAGGCAGCGGGCGAGGATGCGGGCGCTGGTCGTCTTGCCGCAGCCGCGCGGCCCGGAGAAGAGATAGGCGTGCCCGATCCGGCCGCTGTCCAGGGCGCGCATGAGCGGCACGGTGACGTGCTCCTGCCCGATCACGTCGGCGAACGTGTCGGGCCGGTAGCGGCGATACAGCGCGGTGCTCACCTTGGGAACCCTAATCGTGGCCACCGACAACCGGCACCCACCTCGGTATGGACGTGTGGACGAGCGGGCGGCATACCGGCTGCGGCGTATGGTCGTGCGGTGCGTATCGACGTCTGGTCCGATTTGGTATGCCCGTTCTGCCACCTCGGCCGGCGGCATCTTGAGCTTGCCCTGGGCGAGTTCGAGCACGCCGATCAGGTCGAACTGATCTGGCACAGCTACGAACTGGATCGCTCCGCGCCAGCCATCGGCGACGAAGCCGTGGTGGATCAAGTGGCCCGCAAGTATGGCGTCCCGCGCGAGCAGATGATTGCCCAGCAGGAACA
>CAKZIH010000131.1 GCA_936931335.1 uncultured Nostocoides sp.
GCCGAGCTCGTCGTCCGCTACCGCGACGAGGGCGTGGTGGGTTTCGACATCGCGGGCGCCGAGGCCGGCTTTCCGCCCACCCGGCATCTGGACGCCTTCGAATACCTGCAGCGCGAGAACGCCCGGTTCACCATCCATGCCGGGGAGGCGTTCGGGCTGCCGAGCATCTGGGAGGCGCTGCAGTGGTGCAGTGCGGACCGGCTCGGGCACGGCGTGCGAATCGTCGACGACATCGACACCAGGGGCGAATCACCGCGGCTGGGGCGGCTTGCGGCATATGTCAAGGATGGGCGGATCCCGCTGGAGATGTGTCCCACCTCCAATCTGCAGACCGGAGCGGCGGCGTCCTATCTCGAGCACCCGATCACGCTGCTCAAGGACCAGCGCTTCCGGGTGACCATCAACACCGACAACCGGCTGATGAGCGACACCACCCTGGGCAAGGAGATGCAGCACCTGGTCGACGAGGCCGGTTGGAGCCTAGAAGACCTGCGTTGGGCGACGATCAATGCGATGAAGTCCGCCTTCATCCCCTATGACGAGCGGCTGCGGATCATCAATGACATCGTCAAGCCCGGGTATGCCGCCCTCGGCGTCGCCGCCTACCGCCCCTGAGGCACCGCGCTACTGACGCTCCCGCCAACTAACGTCCGGCGTCGCTCGGGCTCAGCGCCCCGTGTGGGTGTCGCCCCGATCCGGACTGGTTGGGTCGGTGCGAACCGGGTCGACGTTGCTCTGGCCGGGGGAGTACGGGCTGGTGGGATAGGGGTTTGGGGACGGGGCCGGCGGCGGCGCGATCGGGAAGGACGAGTCGAAAGATGACGGCGGGACCGACGGCGGCGGGGTGGGACCACCGGCATACGGGCTCGGCGGCGGGGGCGTGGGCTCGCCATAGGGGTATGACGTGGTGCCGCCACCGGTCGGCCACACCGGCCCGGGCTGCTGGCCATACCCCGGTTGCCCATACCCCGTCTGCCCATACCCGGGTTGCCCATAGCCCGGCTGGCCGGGGCCCGGCTGCGGGTAACCCAACTGGCCGTAGGCAGCGCTGTCATGAGGGCTGGCGGGCAGCTCGCGGCGCCGGGCGTCCAGGTACATGACCGTCAAATAGATCACCGCGAACATCTCGAAGAAGTACGTGAGCAGCAGGGTGACCAGCATGCCGATGACCAGCGCACCAAATCCCACGGCCACGGCATTGTCGTTGTCCTCGAAGGCGGTCAACGGTGTTTGCACTATCCCGCTGAGCGCGAAGACGGGCAGGGCCAGGATGTACAGCATCACCAGACGCCCGAATGTGGGCCACCAGAACTTCCGGCTC
Source organism: uncultured Nostocoides sp. (assembly GCA_936931335.1). Classification (GTDB taxonomy): domain Bacteria; phylum Actinomycetota; class Actinomycetes; order Actinomycetales; family Dermatophilaceae; genus Nostocoides_A. Next base: position 1,322 of record CAKZIH010000131.1, read on the forward strand.
AGCGCGAACGAGCGGCGGATGGCACCAAGCGGTCCGGCCTTCTCAATGGCAGCGGTCTGCATGATGTAGATGAGCTTGACGACCAGCCAGATGTAGAGCGGGAAGATCCCCAATGCGAGGAACGCCGCGAGCGCGCTGCCGTTCCCGATATCGCTCACCACGCCGAGCGACAGGGCAATCCCAATGATCACGGCGGCGGCGCCGAGCCACAGCAGCACCATCGCACCCAGCAAGCGCCAGACCACGCCCGCCGACTCGGCCCAGACCCCGCGGGCCGTCACCTGTTCGCCGAGCGCGCCCCGGTAGGCGGCGATGGTGAGTGCTCCGGAGAGCCGC
>CAKZIH010000132.1 GCA_936931335.1 uncultured Nostocoides sp.
TGGCCACCGATATCGCGGCCCGGGGCATCCATGTCGACGATGTCGCCCTGGTGGTGCATGCCGACCCGCCGGTTGAGCACAAGGCCTATTTGCACCGCTCCGGGCGCACCGCCCGTGCCGGCGCCTCCGGCACCGTGGTCACGATGATGCTGGACGATCAGGTCCGCGACGTCCGGGACCTGACTCGCAAGGCCGGGATCAACCCGACCACCACCCGCGTCGGTGCCGGCCACCCGCTGCTGACGCAGCTCGCTCCCGGTGAGCGCAGCTTCCCCGGCGGGTATGCCGTGGTCACCCCCGAGACCCCGCGCCGCGGCTCGGGCCAGGGGTCGGGTCAGGGGTCAGGTCAGCGCTCCGAGCAGCGCTCTGGCTCCGGTCGACGCTCGGGCGGCGCGCGGGGGTCGGCGAACAATGGAGCTGGCGCTCAGCAGGGCGGCGGACGTCGTTCTGGCGCACCGGGTTCCGCCCGGCCGAAGGCGAGCGGCGATGGTCGCCGCCCGGCCGGGGACCAGGGCCGTCCGGCAGCTCAGGGTCGCCCGTCGGGCACCCGCCGGGCTAACTCCGGTGGCGCCGCGGCATTTTCGGCGGGCACTCGCGCCGGCCGTCGGGGCTGACCCCGGGAACGGGTCGTGATCCGGGGGCGACCCCGCAGGAACGGGTAGTGAAATCGGTGCTCAGGTACCCATATCACTACCCGTTCGTGCTGTCAGCGCCGCTTTCGCTACCCACTCAGCCCCAGCATGGTCGAACCAACTCGGCAGCCCGATCGCCGACACGAGCGCGCCTCCCAGGTCACCCCGCGGGTCCGGGCGGCGTGGATGAGGTCGGCAGCGACCGCACACGGATCGGCGGTGACCTCGACCCAGCCATAGCGCAGCTGCACGCGACCGGCGAGCGCGCTCGCATTCCCCTTCTGGCGGTCACCGAGCGCCCGAGCGCGATCGTGATACAGGAAGCCATCCAGCTCGATACGGATTGCCCCATCGGCATAGTCCAGGTCGTACCGACGGCCGACGCCAGCGACGACTTGACGCATCTGCCGCCGTGCCGGAGGTATGCCGTGTGCTCGCTCCACATCTCGCACCCAGCGCAGTTCCAGGGCGCTCTCGGCGCCGTCGGCGTCGCTGCTCAGTAGCGCGGCGAGCATGGCCCGGTGGGGGTGGCGCCCCCACCGGGCCAACTCCGCGGCGAGCGCGGCCATGGTCGTCAGGCGCAGTTGCAGCGCGCGGCCGATCAGCGCCAGGAACGCATCGGCGGGCTCACTCGCGGCGAGGTGGAGGACGGTGGACTCTATGGTGGTGCGGGGCGGCCATACGTCCTGGTCAATGCGCTGCACTCGGGACCGAACCAGCCGCCCGTCTTTCGGCACGGCGACCATGCGCCGATGCGGGACCACCACCGTGATGGTCGCCGGCGGTCGATCAGTCAAGCCGTCCACGTATGCCGCCGCCCACTCTCCCAACCCTCCCGCGGGAGCACGGCCAGCCCCAGCGCGGCTGGAGGGGCGGGTCACCGCTAAGACGACGATCGCCGCGCGAGTCCCCCAGTCCAGCGGTCCGTTGTGGGTCACGAAGATTCCGTGCCCGACCCGCTGCCAGCGACCACTATCAACGAGCCACCGCACCCGGTCGCGCGTGTTGGTCTGGCGCGCCACCGGCCACGTAATGATGGGCAGCTGGGCCAACGGCGGGACACGCGGGGCGTCACCAGCCCCCGGGCCGGATGCGGCATACATGCAGCGGAGCATGACGGATCTGGGCGCTGGAGGTACGGCCTCCTCCACAGGTTGCCACCGCCCCGCGCCCGGCCCGGCATATTTAACGGGTAGTGATACCGGGGTGACGCCTAAGCAGTGGGTAGCGATAACGGCGTCACCGCGCCCATTTCGCTTCCCACTGCTCGAACCCACCCCCATACCGCTGCCCGTCAGCCAGGCGAGCTGGGAGGCGTCAGTCCTCAGTGGCGCTGAGAGCGGTAGTACTCGATCAGGCCGCGGGTCGAGGAATCCTGCTGCGCCAGAGCGGAATCGTCCTTTGAGATCGCCGGGGCGATCTGCTGGGCAAGCTGCTTGCCGAGTTCCACGCCCCACTGGTCGAAGGAGTCGATCCCCCAGACCACACCCTGGGTGAAGGTGATGTGCTCATAGAGCGCGATCAGCTGACCGACCACCGAGGGCGTCAGGGCCGGCGCCATGATCGAGGTGGTGGGCCGGTTGCCGGTGAACACCTTGGCGGACACCAACTCTTCGGCCACCCCCTCGGCCCGGACCTCCTCGGCGGTCTTGCCGAACGCCAGCGCCTTGGTCTGGGCCAGGAAGTTCGCCAGGAAGAGCTCGTGGACGTCGGCGTCGCCGTCCTTGACCGGGTGCGCGGTATTCGCCATTGCCAGGAAATCGCACGGGATGAGCTGCGTCCCCTGGTGGATGAGCTGGTAGAAGGCGTGCTGGCCATTCGTGCCCGGCTCACCCCAGAAGACTTCCCCGGTGTCCGTGGTCACCGGGCTGCCGTCGGCGCGCACGCCCTTGCCATTGGACTCCATGGTCAACTGCTGCAGGTATGCCGCAAACCGGTGCAGATACTGCGCATACGGGAGCACGGCGTGGGTGCGGGCACCGAAGAAATTGCCGTACCAGACGTTGAGCAGCCCCATGAGCGCGGGCACATTCTGCGCCCATTCGGCGGTCGCGAAGTGCTCGTCCACCGCGTGGAAACCGGCCAGGAAATCGGCAAAGTTCTCCTTGCCGATGGCCACGGCGACCACCGTGCCCACCGCGGAGTCCACCGAGTAGCGGCCACCCACCCAATCCCAGAAGCCGAAGGCATTGGCCGGGTCGATCCCAAAGGCCTCCACCTTGTCCAGCGCCGTGGAGACGGCAACGAAGTGCTTGGCCACGGCCTCCTTGCGCGCCTCCTCGGTGTCCTCCATCGCTCCGGCCGCCCCCAGCGCGCGCCACAACCAATCGCGCGCCATTCGAGCATTCGTCAGCGTCTCCAGCGTGGTGAAGGTCTTGGAGGCGACAATGAAGAGCGTGGTCTCCGGGTCCAGGTCCGCGACCTTCTCGGCCAGGTCGGTGGGGTCGATATTGGATACGAAGCGGCACCGAATGCGTTCGTGCACATAGGGTTTTAGCGCCTCATAGACCATCACCGGCCCGAGGTCGGAGCCGCCGATCCCGATATTGACCACCGTCTCGATCGCCTTGCCGCTCACCCCGGTCCACTCCCCGTCGCGCACCTGGTCGGCGAACGCATAAATCTTGTCCAGCACCTCGTGGACCTGGGCGACCACATCGGTGCCGTCCACCACCAGCGAGTCGCCGCGCGGCCGCCGCAGGGCCGTATGCAGCACCGACCGGTTCTCGGTGACATTGATCCGCTCCCCCCGGTACATGGCGTCTCGGCGCTGCGCCAGGCCCACCTCATCCGCGAGCTGACTCAGCGCGGCCAGGATGTCCTCGTCGAGGAAGTTCTTGGACAGGTCGATGTGGAGATCGGCGCAGGTGCGTGAAAACTGGTGTGCGCGTTCGGGATCGGCGTCGAACGCCGCCCGCAGATCCGGTTCGTATGCCGCTTTGAGCTCGGTGAGCCGGGCCCAGGCTGCCGTCGTGGTCGGGTCGGTAATCGCCATACCGGCCAGCCTAGGGGCGATCAGAGCCGGCAGGCGGGCTCAGGCCTGACTGCCCCACTGCGAGAACGGTTTCTCCGCAAGCGAGGCATTGGTGTAGCGCACATCCTCGGTGACCTCGCGGCCCAGCCATTCCGGCAACTCCACGCCAGCCACCGCTGCCTCCGATCCCTCGATCTCGGCGAGCACCAACCCCGCGTTCGTCCCGGAGAAGACGTCGACCGTCCACATCAGACCATCGGCGTGCCTGGTATGCCGCCGCTTGGTCACCCGGTTGTGTGAGCGCTCGAGCAGTTGATCGGCGTCCGCGGCCGGGATCTCCCACTCCGCCTCGGGACGGCCCAGGCCGCTGCGCGGGCCCTTGAGGGTCATCGTGCATACCGCCTCCCTCTCCGCGGCGCGCGCGATCCGCACCCGCAGGGCGTAACCGACCGCGGAGAAGAGGTACCCCTGATCAAGTTCCTCCGCGGGCCACTGCGCACTGGGCGCCGCATCGGTGACCAGGAATTTGCGCTCGAACTCGGTATCCATGCCTCCATTGGACCGCACCCCGTCGCCAAGGCCCCAGCCGGACACCGTCTGCCGAGGCCAGCGAGCCGGGACGTAGCCTGGAGAGGTGACCACGCTGAGTTCGGCAACCGCGGTGATGCCTGACGCGCAGGAGCGGTCTTCGGATCGCTGGCTGCGCCTCATACTCCTGGTCAACCTCATCGTCGAGATCCTGATCGTCGTCACCGGCGGGCTGGTGCGCCTCACCGGGAGCGGCCTGGGCTGCCCGAGCTGGCCGCAGTGCGTGCCGGGCTCCTATATCCCGGTGCGCGAGCAGGCCGAGGGCTTCCACAAATACATCGAGTTCGGCAACCGCACCCTGACCGGCTTGGTCGGCTTCGTGGCGATCGCTGCCATCATCGCGATCTGGCGCTGGTCCGATCGCCGCCGCGCGCTGCTCTGGCCGGCGCTCGGCGTCTTGGCCGGGGTGGGCGTGCAGGGCGTGCTCGGGGGCATCACGGTGCGCACCGGGCTCAACCCCGCGACCGTCGCCGCCCACTTCTTGGTGTCTATGGTCCTGGTGGCCGCGGCCGCCGCTGCCTTTGTCGAGTCCGGTATGCCGTCCGGCCCCCGCCACGCGAACGTGCCGCCGCTGCTGCGCCGCCTGGCCTGGGTGACCTGCGCGTTGGGCGGTGTGGTGCTGCTGCTCGGCACCATCGTAGATCGGAAGAGCACACGTCTGAACTCCAGTCACGCCAATAA
>CAKZIH010000133.1 GCA_936931335.1 uncultured Nostocoides sp.
CAACAGATCATCACCGCGCCGGTGTAGCGGGAGTAGCCGCAGGTCATGGTCAGCACCGGCACGATCCGCTCCATCCCGTGCCCGACGGGGATGGGTGTGGCGGGGAACCACAGGTCACACTGGGCCACGTCGCCGGGCTGGTGGGTGATCCGGTCCGCCGGATCGGTTGGCTGGAAGTACGGACGCAGGATGCGGATCCGGTCCTTGAGGATCGTCATGGAGTGGGTCCAGCCGATCCGTTCGGCGATCACCGTCGCGGGCATCGTCGGGTACTGGGCCAGCAGGAGGCGGATCTGGGCCTCGAACGGATCGACGACCGACCCGGTGGGTTGGCGTTGGTAGGTGGGTGGGCGGTCGGACTTGAGTGCGGCGGCGACGGTGTTGCGGGAGATGCCCAGGTGGCGGGCGATGGCGGCCTTCGACAGGCCCTCAGTACGGTGCAGCCGACGGATCTCGGCCCAGTCCTCCAACGTGATCACCCCTGACAGGTTCCTCCGGGCTGCTCAGTTTTCACCCGTCGATTCCTGCATAGGTTTCACCCGTCGTCGACATGGCGTGATTGCCCGGCTGATCGTGCCCGCCGGCGCCCTGGCAGAGCCGCTCCTTACCCACGATTTCTGGCCTGGCGGCGGGCAGGTGCCCTGGCCGGAGCGCTACTCGGACGTGATCAGCGGCGCCCTGCTGATCATCCTCGGGATCGCGGGCGCCATCGCGGTGTTGCGTCGCGCCTCATGGCGCGATCGAGCCCATTAGCCCCAGCCCAGCTCGTGGAGTCGCTCATCGTCGATGCCGAAGTGGTGGGCCACCTCGTGGACCACGGTGATGGCGATCTCCTCGCGTAGCTCCGCCAAGGAGGAGCACATCCGGGTCAGCGGGCCGCGATAGAGCACGATCCGGTCGGGCAGGTTGAGCATCCCCCACCCCGCGTCGCGCTCGGTCAGCGCGACGCCCTCATACACCCCCAATAGTTCGGGGTCGTCGGCGGGCGGCTCGTCCTCGACGAAGAAAGCGACATTGTCCAACTGGCGCATCAGCGCCGCCGGCACTGCGTCGAGTGCCTCGGCGACCGCGGCGTCGAACTCCTCGGCCGGCAAATGCATCATCGCCGCCCCCGGTTGCCCGGAAGCGGCGATGATGGACCAAGACTCACCAGGCGTCTCGGCCCTTGTATGTCTCGAAGGTCCAGCCGACCAGCGCGAAGACGCCGAAGAAGGCACCGATGATGGAGACCCAGAAGCCGACCGCCATACCGAGGAACATCAGCGAGCCGGTGAGGCCGAGCCACAGCGGCCACCAGGAGTGCGGCGTGAACAGGCCGTAGTCACCCTCGTGCTCGTCGATCTCACCCGCCGGGTTGTCGTCTGGCCGGTAGCCGATGCGCCGCCCGGTGAGCCAGAGGTAAAAGGACACCATGTAGCCCAGCCCGGCCAGGAGGAGCAGGCCGGTGACACCGACGGGCTCCTCGAAGTCGGTGACGAACCCATAGATCGGCCCAACGATCGTGCCGAAAACTCCCAGCAGAGCGAACACGATCGCCTCGACCTTCATCGCACGCCCTCCGTCCGCTCGGTCCTAGCCACATTAGCCGGACGGACCTGACCAGAGGCATGCAGCGAAGCCGGTGCCGCTTCGGGGTGGTGCAGGTCAAACGCCGGGCGCTCAGACCGGATCCGCGGAATGCTGTTGAAGTTGTGCCGCGGCGGCGGGCAGGAGGTCGCCCACTCCAGGGACGCGCCATACCCCCACGGGTCGTCGCTGTCGACGACCGGGGCGTACTTCCACGTCTTCCACACGTTGTAGAGGAACGGGATCATCGAGGCGCCCAGGATCAGCGCACCGATGGTGGAGACCCGGTTGCCGAGCGTGAAGCCGTCCTCGGGCAGGTAGTCCGCATACCGACGCGGCATACCGTCGACGCCCAGCCAGTGCTGGATGAGGAAGGTGGTGTGGAAGCCCACGAAGAGCAGGGCGAAGTGGATCTTGCCCAGCGTCTCGTCCAACATCGTCCCGGTCAGCTTGGGCCACCAGAAGTAGAAGCCCGCGAACATCGCGAAGACCACGGTACCGAAGACCACGTAGTGGAAGTGCGCCACCACGAAGTAGGAGTCAGAAAGGCTGAAGTCGAGCGCGGGGCTGGCCAGGATGACGCCGGTCAGACCACCGAAGAGGAAGGTGACCAAGAAGCCGATCGCCCAGATCAGGGGCGTGCTGAACACCAGGTGTCCGCCCCACATCGTGCCGATCCAGTTGAAGAATTTCACGCCGGTTGGGACACCGATGAGCATCGTCATGATGGCGAAGAAGGGCAACAGCACTTGGCCCGTGACATACATGTGGTGGGCCCACACGCTGGCCGACAGGGCCGCGATCGCGATGGTCGCGAAGATCAGCGTCTTGTAGCCGAAGATCGGCTTGCGAGAGAAGACCGGCAGGATCTCGGAGATGATCCCGAAGAAGGGCAGCGCGATGACGTAGACCTCCGGGTGACCGAAGAACCAGAAGAGATGCTGCCAGAGGATCGGACCACCATTGGCGGGGTCGAAGACATCCGCCCCGAACCGGCGGTCGGCACCGAGCGCGAAAAGCGCGGCGGCGAACGGCGGGAAGACCAGGATGACCAGCATGGAGGTGATCAGCACCGTCCAGGTGAAGATCGGCATCCGGAACATCGTCATACCAGGCGCGCGCATGCACACGATGGTGGTGATGAAGTTGACGGCGCCGAGGATTGTGCCGAAACCACCAAGAGCCAGACCGAAGACCCACAGGTCACCACCGACACCGGGGCTGTAGACCGGACCCGAGAGGGGCGCATAGGCGAACCAGCCAAAGGCCGCGGCCCCCAGCGGGGATAGGAAGCCGGCGGCCGCGATGAGTCCACCGAAGAGGTAGATCCAGTAGGCGAACATGTTCAGTCGCGGGAAGGCCACATCCGGCGCGCCGATCTGCAGCGGCATCAGCGCATTGGCGAAGCCGGCGAAGAGCGGGGTGGCGAAGAGCAGCAGCATGATCGTGCCGTGCATGGTGAACAGCTGGTTGAACTGCTGCTTGTCATCCAGGACCTGCATACCGGGCGAGAACAGCTCCAGCCGGATCAGCAGGGCCATCAGGCCACCGATGAGGAACCACGCGAAGGAGGTGATGAAGTACAGGTTGCCGATCACCTTGTGATCGGTGGAGGTCACCCACTTCACCACGGTGGTGCCCGGCGCCAAGCGCTTGCGGGCCACGGGCTCCGCCGTGCGAAGCATGGTCCCAGGGGAGGTAATGCTGCTCATGTCAGTTGCTTCCCGTCGAGAGCTTGTCCTGGTCCTGCGGGATGATCGGCTCGCGGAGGCGGCTGGCCGGCAATAGCCCGCTCTGCCCCTTGGCCTTGAGGTCGGCGATGTGCTGGTCGTACTCCTGCTGGCTGACGACCTTGAGGTTGAAGAGCATCTCCGAGTGGTAGGCGCCACACAGTTCGGCGCACTTGCCGGCGAAGGTGCCCTCGCGGGTCGGGGTGACCGCGAAGCTGTTGACGCGGCCGGGGATCATGTCGAGCTTCTGCAGGAAGGCCGGCACCCAGAAGGAGTGGATGACGTCATTGGCAGTGAGCTCGAACTTCACGCGCTTGTCGACCGGGACGTAGAGGGTGGGCAGCGTCTCCTCCACACCTTCTTTGCCGGTCAGCTTGGCCTGGATGCCCACCTCGTGCGCGTCGGAGGTGACGTAGTTGAAGTCCCAGCTCCACTGCTTGCCGGTGACATTGATGATGTAGTCCGGCGTCGCCTCCACCGAGGTCAGCTCACGCTGGTCGCGGTCGGTGTAGTAGAAGAGCACCGCGATCATGAACAGCGGGACGACCGTGTAGAGGATCTCCAGGGGCACGTTGTACTTGAGCTGCACGGGCAGCGGCGGGTCGTCCTGGCGGCGCTTGTAGGCCACCACGCACCACAGCGTCAGGCCCCAGACCAGCACACCGATGGCGAGCGCAGCGATCCAGGAACCGATCCACAGCGATCGCACGCGCTCGGCGCCCTCGGTCGCCCCCTGGGGCAGATAGCCATCGGACAGCTTGCCCTGGGCCCCGGCCAGGCCGCAGCCGCCGAGGCTCAACACGGCAGCCGTCAACGCCAGGCCGATGCCAGCGCGCTGGCGGCGGCTCGCAGTCGAATTACGCAGACGCAACGGGCACCTCGTCTATGTCCGGATCGTTCGGTGGTTTGTGGGGCACAGTCGACGTTGCCCTGGCGGGCACCGTCTGACTCAAACTACCGCAGCACGCCCCGAATGCCGCGCTGGGGTCGGCTAAGTTACCGAAGCGTGCCCGATCCCCAGTTCAGCGCGGCCTGCGGCCTGCTCGATGCCGCCGCCGGACCGCTGCACCCGCAGGCCATTCAGACCCTGCTGGCGGCCGTTGATGCCGGGTGGGCCGACCCGCGCCGGCTTTATCGGGAAGCCCGGGTGGCCGGCGGTTTGCTCGAACAGGCCCGGGCCACCATCGCAGCGGATCTCCAGGTCCCGGCGCAGACGCTAAGTTTCCATCTCGGCGGTGCCGGGGCGGCCCTGGCTGCGGGGCTGGATGGATTGCTCTGGCCGGCGCGGCGCCGGGGAGCGCGCGTGGTCGCCTCGGCCGTCGAGCATTCGTCGATCCTCATCCCCAGCCGGTATGCCGCGGCCCAGGCCGCCGAACCCCGCCTGCTCGCGGAGGTCCCGGTGGATGGTTTCGGTGCGGTGCTGCTGCCGCAGTGGGCGGGCGCCGTGGCCGAGCCGGGCACCGCGGTGGCCGCACTGCAGTACGCCAATGGCGAGGTGGGCACGCTGCAGCCGGTGGACGTGGCATACCAACACAGTCGGGCGGCGGGGGTGCCGCTGCTGGTGGATGCCACCGCGAGCCTGGGGCGCTACCCCGCCCCGAGGACGTATGACGTGCTCGCCGGCGACGCGGCGACCGTCGCCGGCCCGCCGCTGGGGCTGCTCGTGGTGCCCGAGACCGTGCCCTTCCGTCGGGCGGGGCCGCCGCGGGAGGCCGAGTTCGGGCGGGCGGATGCGCCGGTATGGGTGCCGCTGGCCCTGTGCGCGGCCGAGGCCTGGCAGCAGGCGGCCGCCCAGCGGGAGGCGGACGCGGCGCAGGCACACGCGTTGACCGAGCGCATCCGGGTGGCCGCCGCGGCCATCCCCGATGTCGAGTTCGTCGGCGATCCGGACCACCGCCTGCCCCATGTGGTCACCCTCAGTGCGCTCTTCACCGACGGCGAAACCCTGGTCACCGAACTCGACCGGCGCGCCCTGGCGGTGGCCTCAGGCTCGGCCTGTACCGCCTCCACGCTGGAACCCAGCCATGTGCTGGCCGCGATGGGGGTGCTCACGCACGGCAATGTGCGGATCACCCTGCCCTGGGCAGCGGTTGCCCCGGACCGCGAGGCCGCGGTGGAGCGCCTCATTGCACTGTTGCCGGAGGTGATCGCCTCCGTCCGGGCCGGTCTGGGAGCGAGTGGGCTGTGAGCCACTCCCCCGAGCCGCCGAACCCCGAGCCGCCGAACCCCGAGTCGCCGAACCCCGAGTCGCCGAAGGACGAGTTGCCGACCGACGACGAGGTGCTGGTCGATGCCCGCGGCACCCGCTGCCCCATGCCGGTGATCCTCGCCGCGCGCGCCGCACAGGATTTGCCGGCGGGGACCACCCTGCGGGTGTGGGCCACCGACCCCGCGGCCGCCGCGGACTTGCCCGCCTGGTGCCGGATGCGCGGCCATACCCTGTTCGACCTCGTGGCCGAACCCGGCTCGGTCGACTGCCGGGTGCGGCTGGCCTGAGCCGGCCGTCGAGCTGACCGACCGCTTTCGGCGCGCGCGATCAAACTATCCCTGCAAAGCTGGGTGTGCGCGGATCATGCGTCGTCTGCGCAGGTCATCCGCCATAGAAGGAGCCGATCGTGTTTGCAGGTGGTCGGATCGTGGTGCCGGTCCTCGCCTTGGGTGCGTCGGCCGTGGCGGTGACCGCGGTTTGCCAGGCCACTACCGGCAACGAGACCGAGACCACCGGCGTCGCGTTGCTGGCGGCGGACTTCCAGGATGCGACGCGGGGGCAGGCACTCACCTCGGTGCGGCTGAGCGGCACTGCAGCCCCCGACCTAGTGAACAGCATCGTCACCGAGGGCGGCGGGCACGCCACCGGTGCGGCCGGGGCGATGGGCAGCCCGGGTATGCGGCTACCAGTCTATGCCGAGCTGAACCAGCCGCATACGCCGCTGGCGGCCCTCTCCATCCGCAACAAGAGCGCCACCGACGCGCTGGAATCGGGAAACGGAAACTTCACCTGGCAGGCCGATTTCGTCCAGGACAGCAATCTCGGTGCCGACGCCACCGACGGCGACAACATCTTCCAACGCGGTCTCTCCGGCGACCCCGCGCAATGGAAGCTGAGTGCGGACGGCCACAAGGCGCAGTGCTTCATCAAGACCACCGGCATGACCACGCCGCTGGCCACCCCGCCGCTGACGGTGGGTTCGGGGTGGTATCGGGCGGTATGCCGACGAGCCAATGGTGCGGCCGCCGGCCACGCGACCCTCACCATGACCCTGAAAAGGTGGAATGGCAGCGCCTGGGTCGCGGTCGCCGGCTCCCCCACCACCGCGCCCGGCAATGCCTATGGGGCGCTGGATTTCCCGGCCGCGCTCCCGGTGAGCGTGGGCGGCAAGCTGCGCTCGAATGACCCGCTGGAGCTGACCACCTCGCCGGATCAGTTCAACGGGATCGTCGACAACGTCCGGCTCACGCTCGGCTAGCGGCGAACTTCGGGTCGGGGTGGGTCGCGGAGCGTCAGTGGGCCGGTTGGTCCGGGCTGCCCGGAGTCCAGGCGTGCTGCCGCCAGCGCGCCCAGTCGGCTCCGGGGGATCGGGTCAGCGACACCAACTGCTGCAGGTATTCCGGCCGGGGCACCTCCGTGATGCCCAGGGTCGCCAGATGGTCGGTGCGCCATTGCACGTCGATGAGTTGCGGCGCGGGCGTCGCGGAGATGACATCGACCAAGCCGACCAGCGCGGCCTTGGAGGCGTCGGTCTGCGTGTGGAACATCGACTCCCCGGCGAACAACCCGCCGACCGCGACGCCATACAGGCCGCCGACCAGCCTGCCGCCCGCCCAGACCTCGATACTGTGCGCCCAGCCCAGTTCGTGCAGCCGCCGGTATGCCGTGGCCACCTCCGCCGTGATCCAGGCGCCGGGACGCGATGGCTCAGCGCAGCCCGCCACCACCTGCGCGAACGCCCGATCGGCGGTGACCGTGAAGGTGGGCAGCGCCCGGCGCAGCGAGCGGGAGGTATGCAGGTCGGCGGGATGCAGGACGCCGCGCCGCACCGGGCTCCACCAGGCGAGTTCGTCGACCTCATCCACCGGCATCGGGAAGAGCCCGATCCGGTAGGCGTCGATGAGCGTGGCCGGTTCCAGGTCGGCGCCGAGAGCGACGAAATCGTCCGTCGGGTCGGCCCGGCGCAGGGCGGTGATCAGCGACCACGCGGTCGGCGGCAGGTCAACCGGCGCCACGGGCAGCGGCGGCGGCGCGGGCAATGCGGACGGCTCGGGCAAAGCCGGTGGCGCCTGGGACCCATCCGGCAGCGCCGGAGTGACCCGCTCCGGCGGCGCCGACGCACCGGGCTGGCTCACCGCATACCCGCTGGGGTCACGGCCGGGGGCAGTGCAGGTGGGGCGCGATCTCGCGGGCGCTCTCCTCGCCATACGCCTCGCTGAGCCCGCGCAGGAACTCGCGCGTGCTCAATTCATACTCCTGCGTGCCGACGGTCTCGATAACATGCGCGGCCAGCACCGAACCGATCTCGGCGCACCGGCGATGCCCCAGGCCCGCCGCCAACCCGCTGAGGAAGCCCGCGCGGAAGGCATCGCCGACCCCGGTCGGGTCGGCCAGCCGGGCCACCTGCGCCACCCCGACGTGGATCTCTGGCTCGCCCGGCGAGGCGATGGTCACCCCCTCCGAACCGCGGGTGATCACCCGGTGAGTGACCCGGGCGGCGATATCCGCGGCGCTCCAGCCGGTCTTCTGCTCGGTGAGGTGCGCCTCGTACTCATTGGTGATCAGGTATGCCGCCCCGTCGATCAGTTCGCGGATCTCCGGGCCATCGCTGAACGCGAGCTGCTGGGAGGGGTCGGCGATGAACGGGATGCCGCGGGTGCGGCATTCGCGGGTATGGCGCAGCATGGCGGCGGGGTCATTGGCCCCGATGAGGACGTAGTCGGCGCCGCCGACGCGCTGCACGATCGGGCCGAGTTCGATGCGGCGCGCCTCGCTCATCGCCCCGGCATAGAAGGTGGCGATCTGGGCCATGTCACGGTCGGTCGTGCACACGAAGCGCGCGGTGTGCTTGGTCTCGGACACCAGGACCGACTCGCAATCGACGCCATGGCGCTCCAGCCAGCTGCGGTAGGCGACGAAGTCTTCCCCCACCGCCCCGACGAGCACCGGGCGCATCCCCAGGTTGGCCATGCCGAAGGCGATATTCGCGGCGATCCCGCCGCGCCGGATCTCCAGATCCTGCGCGAGGAAGGAGACCGAGATCTTGTCCAACTGCTCGACCACGAGCGATTCGGCGAAGTGCCCGTCGAAGGTCATCAGGTGATCGGTCGCGATCGAGCCGGTGAGGAGGATCTGCACGGGGGTCCATTGTGCCCTGCCCCGGCACCGGAGGCGGAGCACAGCTCGCAGCCGCCGCGAACGGCGAACGGCCCGGCCCCGCGGGTGCGGGAGCCGGGCCGTTCGTATGCCGGTCAGCTGAAGCTGTCACCGCAGGCGCAGCTGCTGCCCGCGTTGGGGTTGTCGATGGTGAACCCCTGCTTCTCGATGGTGTCGGCGAAGTCGATGGTGGCGCCCTCGAGGTAGGGGGCGCTCATCCGGTCCACGACGACCTCGACACCGTCGAAGTCGCGGGTCAGGTCGCCGTCGAGCGTGCGCTCGTCGAAGTAGAGCTGGTAGATCAAGCCCGAGCAGCCGCCGGGCTGCACGCCGATGCGCAGGCTCAGGTCATCGCGACCCTCCTGCTCCAGCAGGGACTTGACCTTGGCCGCGGCCACGTCGGTGAGCTGCACCCCGTGGGTGGCGGTGTCGGTGGACTGGTCCTGGATCGTCATGAGCGGAATCCTTCGCGTGGTGGGCGGGCCGGTGAGATCGTCTGCCGCTGCAACGCCGTATGCGGTGACGGTTGTTCCCGCGTAATCGCCAGGATACGCCCGAGCGAGGCGGCTGCGGGCCGGTGGCTGCGCCCCGGCGGTGCACAGCCGGGCATT
>CAKZIH010000134.1 GCA_936931335.1 uncultured Nostocoides sp.
GCCTAACCACAACAAGGAGAACGCAGCGCTACACCACTACCAGGGACTTGACCCGCTCCCGCCAGCATGGCGGCTACTGGGAGGGCGAGCAGGGCGGGGACGAGGGAGCGTCGTCGCGACATAGGTGAACTCCTGGGAATGGGGCAACGCGCGTTCGGCGTGGAGCCGGCCGGCGGCCAAAGCTGAACGGGAGACGCTGGCAGGCTATCTGCGGACGTCCGCCTCGGACGCCAGATTCAGCGGAAAGCGGGCAGACCCGTCAGTGCCTGGCCGACGACCAGGGTGTGCATCTCGGTGGTGCCCTCATAGGTGAGCACCGATTCGAGGTTGTTCATATGCCGGATGACCGGATATTCCAGGGAAATGCCGTTGGCGCCTAAGATGGTTCGCGCGGTGCGGCAGATCTCCAGGGCCGCCCGGACATTGTTGAGCTTGCCCAGGCTGACCTGCTGCGCGGTGATGGTGCCGGCGTCCTTGCGTCGGCCCAAGTGCACGGCGAGCAGCATCCCTTTGGTGTATTCGAGATACATCTCGGTGAGCTTGGCCTGCGTGAGCTGGAAGCCGCCGATCGGCCGACCGAACTGCTCCCGCTCCCTGCTGTACGCCAAGGCGCTGGACAGCGCCGAGCGCGCCGCACCCAGCGACCCCCAGATGATCCCGAAGCGCGCCTCGCTCAGGCAGGACAGCGGCCCAGCCAGCCCCTTGGCCTCCGGCAGGATGGCGTCGGCCGGCAGCCGGACCTCGTCGAGCACGAGTTCGCTGGTGACCGAGGCCCGCAGTGAAAGCTTGTGCTCGATCCGGGGTGCGGCGAAGCCGGGCGTATCGGTGGACACCACGAAGCCACGAATGCCGTCATCGGTGCGCGCCCAGACCACGGCGACTTCCGCGACCGAGCCATTGGTGATCCACATCTTGCGGCCCGTGAGCACCCAATCGCTGCCATCCCGCCGGGCGCGAGTGGCCATGTTGCCCGGGTCGGAGCCGTGGTCCGGCTCGGTCAGCCCGAAGCAGCCGATCGCCTCCCCGGCGGCCATCCGGGGCAGCCATTCCTGCTTCTGCTCAGCGGAGCCGAACCGCCAGATCGCATACATCGCCAGGGAGCCCTGCACCGAGACCAGCGAGCGGATGCCGGAGTCGCTCGCCTCCAACTCCAGGCACGCCAGGCCATAGTCGACCGCGGACATCCCCGCGCAGCCATAGCCCTCCAGGTGCATCCCCAGCAGGCCGTGCGCGCCGAGTTCCGTTGCCAGCCCACGTATGTCGTCCACCTCCCCCCGTTCGAACCAGTCGGCGACATAGGGTCGGTGCGGCGCTGGCAGAGCGCGCGGACGCTATCGCGCACGGCGAGTTCGTCGGCGGTGAAGAGATCGTCGAGGCCGGCGAGGTCCAGGCTCGCGGCGATCGAGTCGGCGGTGCTCATTGGCGCTCGTCCTCCAGCAAAGTCGTCAGAATGCGGTGCAGTTCAACGCGATCGGAGGCCGGCAGGCGCGCGAAAAAGGCATCCGCGCCGACCGCCCGGGCCACGGCCACCGCCTTGGCGGCTTGCTGACCGGCAGGGGTCACCGCGAGGCGCACCGCGCGGCGGTCGTCGGGATCGGGTGCCCGGCTGACCAGTCCGCGTTGTTCCAGGGCGTCGGCCACCTCGGTGGCACTGCGCGGGGCGATCCGCAGCCGGTCGGCGAGGTCGCGCAGCCGTAGTGGGCCGGACTCGGCGACGATGCGCAATGCGCGGCCTTGGTGCGGGGCCAGATCGACCCCCTCGGCCGGCGGCGTCCATTCGTGACGCAGGGTGCGCAGGCACCGCGCGAGGAGTAGGTCGAGGCCGTCGCTGGCGGCTCCGGCAGCGCTGCCGGTGGCCGGGTCGACCGGGCCAGGACGAGGCGGCATGGCGCACAGCATACCGACGATTTGCGCGGTGACCACATAGTGAGGTAACTTCAGTATTTAGTGAGGGAACCTCACGACATACCGAAGGAAAGGAGCACGCATGGCTGACGTCATGTACTCCGGCGGGGGCAAGCGGGCCCCCAGAAGATCGACCCGCGCGATCGAGCGCAACTCGCGCTCTCGCCCGTCGACCCCCGCCGCATTCTCAATCTCTTCCGTCCCCACCGCGGCACCATTGCCGTGGTCGTGGGCATCATCGTGGTCAGCTCGCTGGTCGCGCTGGCCCAGCCGTTCCTGCTGCGCGAGATCATCGATACCGCTCTGCCGCACCGCGATACCCGGCTTCTCTTGCTCGCCGTGGGCGGCATGCTGGGCATCGCCGTGGTCACCGCGATCCTCGGCGTGATCCAGACCTGGTTATCGACCCGGGTGGGTCAGCAGGTCATGCACCGCCTGCGCAGCGATGTCTTCGCGCACCTGCAGCGCCAATCGCTGGGCTTCTTCACCCGCACCCGCGGCGGGGAGGTCCAGTCCCGGATCATCCAGGACATCGGCGGCATGCAGTCCGTGGTCACCAATAGCGCCACCTCGATCGCCGCGAATCTCACCACCGCGGTCGGCACGGCCGCGGCGATGATCGCCCTGAGCTGGCGCCTCTCGCTGCTCTCCCTGCTGGTGCTGCCGCCGGCGATCTGGCTCTCCCGGCGAGTTGCCTTGCTGCGCAGGGAAATCACCGCGCAGCTGCAGGGGCGGCTGGCGGATATGCACGTCCAGGTGGACGAGGGGCTGTCGGTCAGCGGGGTGCTCTTGACCAAGACCCTGGGCGCCGGCCGGGCGGCGAGCGCCCGCTTCGAGGAGACCTCGCGCGAGCTCGTCGAACTCGAACTGCGCTCCGAGCTCGCCGGCCGCTGGCGGATGGCGACGATGTCGATCATCTTCGCCGCGATCCCGGGTCTGCTCTATCTGGCCGCCGGTTTCCCGGCGACCAGTGGCGGGATGACCATCGGCACCCTGGTGGCCTTCACCGCCCTGCAGGCTGGGATCTTCCGGCCGGTGATGGGGGTGCTCAACGTCGGTGTGCAGTGGGTCAGCTCGATGGCCCTCTTCAGCCGGATCTTCGGCTATCTCGACCTGGTCACCGATGTGCCGGCCCCGGCCGCGCCGGTCGCCATCGACCCGCAACGGGTCGCCGGCGAGGTGGGCCTGAGCGGGGTCTCCTACGCCTATGACCAGGGCGAGGCCCCGGTCCTGAGCGATATCGACCTGGTCATCCCCGCGGGCAGCAGTCTGGCCCTGGTCGGGGACACCGGCTCCGGCAAGTCGACTCTCGCCTCGCTGGTCTCCCGGCTGCGCGACCCCTCCACCGGCGCGGTGCGCATCGACGGCATCGACCTGCGCGCCATCGCCGAAGAGGATCTGGCCGCGATCGTCGGCGTGGTCAGCCAGGAGACCTACTTGGTCCACGACAGCATCCGCGCCAACCTGCTGCTGGCCCGGCCCGAAGCCACCGAGGCGGAGGTATGGCGCGCGCTCGCCGCCGCGCAGATCGCCGACCTGGTCGCCGGACTACCGGACGGCTTGGACACCGTGGTGGGCTCGCGCGGGCACCGCTTCTCCGGCGGGGAGAAGCAGCGGCTCGCGGTGGCCCGCACCATCCTGCGCGACCCGCGGGTGCTGGTCCTCGACGAGGCCACCTCCGCGCTGGACAACCGCACCGAGCGGGCGCTGCAGGATGCGCTGGACCAGCTCAGCAAGGGCCGGACCACGATCACCATCGCCCACCGGCTCTCCACGATCCGCAATGCGGATCAGATCGCGGTCCTGCAGGCCGGGCGAGTCGTGGAACTCGGCACCCATGAGCAGTTGCTCGCCCGCGGTGGCCGGTATGCCGCCCTGGTCGCCGCCAGCGACCACCCGGCATACGTCCGGGCGGCGTGAGGCTCGCCGTCGGAACCGCGGTCAGCCCAGGGTCTGTGGATCCGGCGGGGCAACCACCAGATAGATGTCCGCGGGGAGTGCGCCTTCGGGATGCGCGCTCGATGTCCGGTCCTGGAAGGGCGCGAGCGCAGCATCCACCGCGGTGTGGAAGTCCGCGAGTTCCGCGGGCGTCAACCACAGTCGCACCGAGCGGAGCGTGTTCGGCGCCTCGTCCTCGGTCAGCGTGGAACGGATCCGCACCACGGCGTCGGCGATCTCCTGCGCCCAATGACCGACCAGAGAGTTGGCGACTGCGGTCTCGATACCTCGGTAGGCATTCGGCGAGATGCTGAAATCGTCGGCAGCGGCGGCCCATGGCCGTTCTCGACCGTCTCCCGAGTCCGCTCGGCGCACGATGCCCCACTTCTCCAGGGCCCGGAGGTGGTAGCTCATCGCCGACGGCGTGAGCCCACAGAGCTCGGCCGCCTGGGTCGCCGTCATGGGCTCGCCACCGGCATAGAGGGCGGCCACGATTCGTTGCCGGGCCGGATGGGCCAGGGCGCGCAAGGCTCCCGGGTCATCGAGCCTGAGCGTGCGGCGCGCGGCGGGCGGCATACCCGCAGCGTAGTTGACCGGAGGATGATCTGAAACATATCCTTCACATTTATGAAGGAACTCCTTCACATTTGGCGCATCCCCACCGTGCGCCGCGCGCTGCCTGCCCTGACCCTGGCCGTGTTCGGCGAGTCGGCGGCATTCGTTGCGCTGACCCTGCGCGTCCATGCAACCGGTGCGGGCCCGTATGCCGTAACCGCGCTGCTGCTGTGTTTTGCCCTCCCCGTCATCCTGACCATGGGTGTTGCCGGCGACTGGGCCGATCGGCTGGACCATCGGATGCTCATCCCACTGGCGACCGGTCTGCAAGCGGCTGCGGCGCTCGCCCTTGCCGCTCTGCAGTCGCTCACCGCGACCTATGTGCTCGTTCTGCTCCTGCAACTCGGTTATGCGCTGGCCAGTCCCTGTTGGACGACCGTCCTCACCCGGGCGGTGGGCGAGGACACCGTCGGGACCCTGGTGTCCGCCCAGCACTCCCTCTCCGCGGCGGCCGCTCCGGCTGGTCCGCCGCCGGGGGCGTGCTCGTCGAATGGCGGGGGGACCCGCTGGTGTTCGCCGGCGTCGCCGTCGGGTATGTGCTGCTCGGGCTGACCGCCCTGACAATCGCTCGCCCCACCACGCTCCCGGGCCACACGTCTGATGTCGGCCGGGGCGGACTGTCCGCGCTCTTCCCGCGCGACGGCTGGCGTGTCCTCCGGCGCAACCCACTGGTGTGGACGCTCACCCGGGCTCTGTTGGCATTCATCGTGGCCCTGGAGAGCATGAACGCGGTCGAGGTCTTCCTCATTCGGGACGTGCTGGGTGGCAGCGACGCCGATTTCGGCGGATGGCAGGCCATGGTCGGCGCGGGTGCCCTCGCCGGTGCACTCGTTTCGGGGCTGGTCACGACGGACTGCCAGCGACTGCAGCTCGTCCGGGTATGCCTCACCCTGGGTGCCGCAGTGATGGTCGGGATCGGCGTCGCCCCGTCCCTCGCCGTCGCCTTCGGTCTCGGGGCCGTGCAAGGCGGCGCCAACGCCCTGGTCAACGCCGCTTTCTTCGCCATTGTCATCCGGGCGACCGACGAGGGGCACCGCGGCCGCTTGTTGGCTTTGCTCAACGGACTCGCGCGGTCGACCTCGGTGGCGGCCCTCGGACTCGGTGGGCTCGCCGGTGCGACGCTCGGGCCGCGCCTGAGTTTCGTGCTCGCCGGTGCAGTCGGACTGGTCATCGTTGGTTGGGTATGGGCGAGCACCCGCTGTTCGGGCGGGCACGATTCAACTGAACCCGTCTGATGTGAGCTGCCTAAGCCACGGCGCCGGCTACCGGGGCAGCGGGGTGAAGGGCCAGCCGCGCTGCATACCGGGCTCGGCGTCGTCGGGGGCCTGCCACTCCGGTTCGACGTAGTGCTCGGTGCCGAGGAAGGTCTCGAAAATCTCGGCCGGCATCGCGAGCATGCCTTCGATATCGGTCTTCTGGCTGCGGTGGGCCGCCAGGGCCGCGCGCCGCTGGGGGAGGTAGTCGCGGACGTCCACCGCCCAGGTGAT
Source organism: uncultured Nostocoides sp. (assembly GCA_936931335.1). Taxonomy (GTDB): domain Bacteria; phylum Actinomycetota; class Actinomycetes; order Actinomycetales; family Dermatophilaceae; genus Nostocoides_A. Next base: position 5,946 of record CAKZIH010000134.1, read on the forward strand.
CTCCTCCTCCGGGGTGCCGAAGGGGTTGCCGTCATCCATCGGCTGGTCGGGATCCCAGCCGGCGTCGGCCATCCCCGCGGCCAGCGCGCTCTGATAGAGCGTGCGCATCACATCCCGGTTGCCGGTCGACTCGAGCACCCGCGGGCGCCGGGCCGCGAGCCGAGCCCCCTCGTGCAGCACCCGGTGGACCTGCACATGATCGGGATGCCCATAGCCCCCGTGCCAGTCATAGCCGACGACGACGTCGGCATCCTCACGATCGAGGATCCGGGCCAGCCGCATCCCGGCGTCCGCGATATCGGCCGAATGGAGCGAACCCGCCGCGGAGTTCTGCTCCCAGCCGGTCATCCCCGAGTCGGAATAGCCGAGCCACTCGATCCGGGCGACCCCCAGCGCCGCGGCCGACGCCTCGGCCTCCCGGCGGCGGCGATCGATGAGCGTCTCACCCGGCGCCAGGTCGTCGGGTACCTCGCCGTGCTCGCCATTGGTGGCGAAGACCACGACCACCCGGTCGCCCTGGGCCGCCGCCCGGGCCATTGCCCCGGAGGTCTGGGAGGCTTCGTCGTCGGGATGAGCATGCAGGAAAACGATCGTTGCCACGGCCGTATTGTGCCCGGGCGACGGGAGCGTCATACGGGGTGGGTCAGGGGGTGACGTCCTGCTCGCCGGCCTCCGAACCAGGCTGCTGAATGAACCAGTCCCGGACCTCCGGCATGTCCTCCAGGTGCTCGCGGATGTAGACCTCGTGCTCGGCGAGCTGCGCGGTGCACCAGGCGACCAGGGCGCTGGCACCGCGCGGGCGTCGCTTGGTGTTGTTGAGCGCGTCAATCACCAGGTGGTAGCGCGAGGCCCGGTTGCGCACGACCATGTCGAAGGGCGTGGTGGTCGTGCCCTCCTCGATAAAGCCGCGGCAGTGGAAGCGGTCGGCGTCCGGGCGACCGTGCACCAACTGGTGGATCGCCCCGGGGTAGCCGTGGAAGGAGAAGAGCACATCGGTGCTGTCGGTGAAGAGCTCCGAGAAGGCCATCGGGGAGAGCCCATTGGGGTGATCGCTCGGCCGGGCCAAGGTCATCAGGTTGACCACATTGACCACGCGAGTGCGCAACTGCGGCAAGCGATCCCGCAGGATCTGCGCGGCGGCGACGGTCTCCATGGTGACCACATCACCGGCGCAGCCGAGGATGATGTCCGGCTCCTCGCCGTCGTACTCATTGCCGGCCCAATCCCAGATCCCGGCACCCTGGCGGCAGTGTTCCATCGCCTGGTCCAAGGTGAGGTACTGCAATTGCGGCTGCTTGTCGATGACGATGAGGTTCACATGCGAGCGTGAGGTGAAGCAGTGCTGCGCCACCGAGAGCAGGCAGTTGGCGTCCGGCGGAAGGTAGATGCGCGCGACATCCCCGCGGTGCTGCAGGACGGTGGTGATCAGGCCCGGCCCCTGGTGGGAGAAGCCGTTGTGGTCATTGCGCCAGGCGGTCGAGGTGAGCAGCACGTTGAGCGAGGGCACGGATGCCCGCCAGGGCAGATGGGCCGCCTCCTCCAGCCATTTGGCGTGCTGGATGGTCTGCGAGGCGCTGACCATGGCGAAGGCTTCATAGGTCGCGAACAGGCCGTGCCGCCCGGTGAGCGTGTAACCCTCCAGCCAGCCGTGGCAGTTGTGCTCCGAGAGCACCTCCATGACCCGGCCCTCGGGTGAGAGCGAGACGTCATCCGGGGTCCGCGACTCCATCCACGCCCGGTCGGAGACCTCGAAGACCGCACCTAATCGGTTGGAGTTGGTCTCGTCCGGGCTGAAGAGCCGGAATGCGGTGGGATTGCGCCGGTAGAGCTCCCGGCAGAGTTCGCCCAGGGCCCGCGTCGATTCCGCCCGGCTCCCCGCCGGCGAATTCACCTCCACCGCAAAGCTTTCCAGCTCCGGCATGTCGAGCGCCTGCGTGAGCAGGCCGCCATTGGCGTGCGGGCTGGCCGACATCGCCAGCAGCCCCTGCGGGTTATTGGCCCGCACCAACTCGCTGACTGCGCCGTCGGCATCGAAGAGTTCCTCCGGTCGGTAGGAGCGCAGCCAGTTCTCCAGCAGCGCCAGGTGCTGCGGGTTCTCCCGGACTCCACTCAACGGCACCTGGTGGGCGCGCCAGGTCCCGGCGACGGTCACCCCATCGACATTCTCCGGACCGGTCCACCCCTTGGGCGAGCGCAGGATGATCATCGGCCAGCGCGGCCGGTGCTCCATGCTGCCGGCGGCCCGGGCCGCGGCCTGGATCTCCCGGATCCGCCCGTATGCGCGGGCCAGCCCCTCGGCGAAACGCTCATGCATGCCGGGCAGGTCGGCGCCGTCGACCTCGATCACCTCATAGCCATGCCCCTCGAAGAGCGAACGCACCTCGGCGGGATCCTTGCGGGACAAGACGGTCGGCCCGGCGATCTTCGCGCCATTGAGATGCAGCACGGGCAGTACGGCGCCGTCGCGCGCCGGGTTGAGGAAGGAGATGCCCTTCCACGACCCCTCCAGGGGGCCGGTCTCGGCCTCGCCGTCGCCGACCACCGACAGGGCGATCAGGTCGGGGTTGTCCATCACCGCGCCGAAGGCGTGGATCAGCGCATACCCGAGCTCGCCGCCCTCGTGGATGGACCCGGGCGTGGTGACCGAGGCATGCGAGGGGATACCGCCGGGCGCAGAGAACTGACGGAACAGGCGCGTCATACCGGGCACATCCGTGGTGACCGCGGGGAAATGGCGGGTGTACTCACCCTCGAGGTATGCCGCGGCGACCAGCGCCGGGCCACCGTGTCCGGGGCCGGCGAGATAGATCATCTGCTGGCCGGTATGCCGGATGAGCCGCGAGGCGTGCGCATAGATGAACGACAGGCCGGGGCTGGTGCCCCAGTGCCCGAGCAGACGCGGCTTGATGTGTTCCGCGGAAAGGGCATCGCGCAGCAGCGGATTGGCGCCGAGATAGATCTGCCCGACGGTCAGATAGTTGTTCGCCCGCCACCAGGCGTCCACCGTGGCGATCTCATCGGCACTCGGCCGAGCCAGGCGCTCGAGCAACTCGGGCGTCAACTCGACGGCAGGGGACATGGACTCGATAGAGGCGGCCATAAGATCCATGCTGCCCCCGGCTGGTGAACAGCAGGGCCTTGGCTGGTGGCCAATAGATGGCCATTCGGTCCGGCGGCCGTAGCGAAGTGGCTAGTCCGCGGACTTGGTGAGGCTGCGCTGAGCCGCGCGCCGGTGCTTGAGGAATTCGATGATCATCGGCACCACCGAGATGGCCACGATGAGCAGGATCGCCAGCTCCAAGTGGTCCTGCAGGGCC
>CAKZIH010000135.1 GCA_936931335.1 uncultured Nostocoides sp.
TACACGACGCTCTTCCGATCTGGCCTGAGCGTGGTCCTGGGGGCCGGCGGGGATCTCGATCCCGGCAAGCGCGCGGCCATGGGCGCCGCCGCGGCCCGGGGCGCCGACCTGGTCTTCATCACCGACGACAATCCCCGCTCGGAGGATCCGGCGCAGATCCGCCGGGTTGTGCTCGAGGGTGCCGCCGCGGCCGTGCCGGACGCCACGGTGACCGAGATCGCCGACCGTCGTGACGCGATCCGGGCGGCGGTCTCCGCGGCCCGCGCGGTGGGTGCGGGTGCGGTCGTCGCCGTGGTCGGCAAGGGTCACGAGAGCGGCCAGGAGGTCGCCGGCGTGGTCCACCCCTTCGACGACCGCGCGGAACTCGCCGCCGCCTTGAGCCAGATCACCGGCGGGGGAGAAGGCGCATGATCCCCCGCACCCTGGCGCAGATCGCCGCCATCACCGGTGGCCGGATCGCGGGCATCGCGACCGAGGACGCCGAGCGCCTGGTCATCGACGGCCCGGTGGTCACCGACTCCCGCGAAGCCGGGGCGGGTGGTCTCTATATCGCCCGGGTCGGCGCCAGCGCGGACGGGCACGACTTCATACCGGCCGCGGCGCAGGGTGGCGCGGCGGCCGCCCTGGTGACCCGCGACCTCGGCCCGCTGCCGCGGGTCGTGGTGCCCGACGAGCAGGCAGCATTCGCCGCCCTGGCCCGCTCGCTGATCGACGCCAGCCCCGGGCTGCGGGTGATTGGGATCACCGGGTCATCCGGCAAGACCTCGACCAAGGACCTGCTCGGGCAAGTCTTGGCCACCGCGGGGGAGACCGTGGCCCCGGTCGGCTCCTACAACTCCGAGGTCGGGGTGCCGCTGACGGTCTGCCGGATCACTCCGACGACCCGCTATCTGGTCGTGGAGATGGGCGCCCGGGGCGCGGGCCACATTCGCTATCTGACGCAGATCGCCCCGCCTCAGACCGGGATCGTGCTCAATGTCGGCTCCGCCCACGTCGGCGAATTCGGGTCCCGGGAGGCCATCGGCATCGCCAAGGGCGAACTCATCGCCGCGCTGCCCGCCGACGGCCTGGCCATCCTCAACGCCGACGATGTCATCGTCTCGGCGATGGCCGAGCGCACCACGGCGCGCGTGGTCCGGGTCGGGGAGCATCCCGATGCCGACCTGCGCGCCCGCGAGATCACCCTCGACGCGGCCGGCCGGCCGCAGTTCCTCCTGGATGGCCCCTTCGTCACGGACCGCGGCGGTGACGACCTTCGGGTGCGCCTGGCCGTCGCCGGTCGCCACCAGGTCGGCAATGCCCTGGCGGTCATTGCCGCCGCCACCGAGGCCGGTATGTCGTTGCCCGCCGTGGTCGCCGCCCTCGCCGGTGCGGGGCCGGTGAGCCGCTACCGCATGGAGGTTGGCCCCGGTCCCGAGGGCATCACCATCGTCAACGACGCCTATAACGCCAACCCTGAGTCGATGACCGCCGCCCTGGACGCCCTCGCCAGCATGGGTCAAGGTGAAGGTCAGGGTGAGAGACAAAGCCGACGGCGGGTCGCCATTCTTGGCCCGATGCTCGAGCTCGGCGCCGAAGCCGAGGCCGCCCACCGCGCCGTCGGCGAGTATGCGGTCCGCAGCGGCGTCGACGTGCTGCTGGTGGTCGGTGACGAGGCCCGGGAGATCGGCACCGGTGCCACCGCCGCCCACGACGGGGCGGTGCAGGTGCGTTATGCACCGGACGTCGAGAGCGCCTACAGTGAGGCCGCGGCTCTGCTGCGCGCCGGCGATCTCGTCCTGGTCAAGTCGAGCAATGGGGCTGGTTTGCGCTTCCTGGGCGACCGGCTGCGGGAGATGCCCGCTCTCGAAGGAGGGTCCTAAGTGCTAGCCGTACTCATCGCGGCTGTCGTGTCGCTGGTGATCGGCCTGTTGGGGACGCCGGCCTATATCAAGTTCCTCGTCAAGCGGGGCTACGGCCAGTTCATCCGCGACGACGGTCCCACTTCGCACCACACCAAGCGCGGCACCCCCACCATGGGTGGGACGGTCATCATCGCCGCGACCATCCTGGGCTATCTCGCCGCGCATGCGGCCACGGTCAGCGAACCCACGGTCTCCGGGGCGCTGGTGCTCTTCCTGATGGCAGGTCTGGGGTTGGTCGGCTTCCTGGACGACTTCATCAAGATCTCCCGACAACGCTCCCTCGGTCTGCGCTCTAAGCAGAAACTCGTGGGCCAGGCCTTCGTGGCCATCGTCTTCGCCGTGCTCGCCCTGCGCTTCCCCGACGAGAACGGCACCTATCCGGCCTCCACGGCGATCTCCTTCGTCCGGGACACCGCCGCCGATCTCTCCTTCGCCCACCCCCTCGTCGGCATCCTGCTCTTCGTGCTCTGGGCCAATGTGATGATCTCGGGCACGTCCAATGGCGTGAACCTCACCGACGGTCTGGACGGTCTGGCGACCGGCGCCTCGACGATGGTCTTCGCCGCATACGTGCTCATCGGCATCTGGCAGTCCAACCAGAACTGCGCCACCTCGCTCAATGTCACCTGCTACGAGGTGCGCGATCCGCTCGACCTGGCCGTGGTCGCCGCCGGTGGGATGGGCGCCTGCTTCGGCTTCCTGTGGTGGAATGCCGCGCCCGCCAAGATCTTCATGGGCGACACCGGATCCCTCGGACTCGGTGGCGCGCTGGCCGGTCTGGCCATCCTCA
>CAKZIH010000136.1 GCA_936931335.1 uncultured Nostocoides sp.
CTGCCATGCCCGGCAGCTTGCTTTACGTTGACGTAAACGTCAAGCGCGGTCACCGCCGTCGGCGTGAGGACCAGGCGTGGGCCACCGCATACCGGCCTACGGCACACGGACGAAGCAACGGACAGCAAGCGACAGGGCAACGGCGGCGGGTGATCCCCGGGCCGCGATCAGGAGAAGCGATGTTCGAACTCAGCCAGGACCACGAGGACTTCCGCGCGATGGTGCGCGACTTCGCCGAGCGCCAGGTCGCCCCGCATGTCGCGCAATGGGACCGCGACCACCACTTCCCGGTCGACCTCATCCCGCGGATGGGGGAGCTGGGGCTCTTCGGTCTGGTGGTCCCGGAGGAGTTCGGCGGCAGCGCCGATCCGGAGGCTGGGCCGTTTACCGCCCTCTGTGTGGCGATCGAGGAGCTCGGCCGGGTGGATCAGTCGATCGGGATCACCCTCTCCGCCGGTGTCGGCCTGGGGATCAACCCGATCCTCACCTACGGCAGTGCCGAGCAGAAGGCGACCTGGCTGCCTGACCTGGTCGCCGGCACAACGCTCGCCGCCTTCGGGCTTACCGAGCCCGACGCGGGGTCCGACGCGGGCGCCAGCCGCACCAAGGCGGTGCTTGACGGCGGCGATTGGGTGGTCAACGGGGCCAAGGCGTTCATCACCAACAGCGGGACGCCCATCACCTCCGTCGTCACCGTGACCGCTCGTACCGGGGACACCGCGGACGGCAAGCCGGAGATCTCGGCCATCATGATTCCGGCCGGTACGCCCGGTTTCGAGGTGGCCCCGGCATACGACAAGCTGGGCTGGAATATCTCCGACACCCACGGCCTCAACTTCGCCGATTGTCGTGTGCCGCAAAACAATCTGCTCGGCGAACGGGGTCAGGGCTTCCAGCAGTTCCTCAAGACCCTGGATGACGGCCGGATTGCGATCAGCGCCCTCGCCCTGGGCTTGCTCACTCGGATGCGGGAGGAGGCCGCCGCATACGCCAACTCACGTATGGCGTTCGGTCGCCCCATCGGTGCCAACCAGGGCGTCTCCTTCAAGGTCGCCGACCTGGCGATGATGGAGGAGACCGCGCGGCTGTTGACCTACAAGGCCGCCTGGCTCAAGGATCAGCAGGAGCTAGGCAAGCGTAGCGTCGCCGAGGTCAAGCAGGCAGCAGCCATCGCCAAGCTCTACACCTCCGAGGCCGCAGTGACCGCGACCCGGCTGGCGACCCAGATCTTCGGCGGCAATGGCTTCATGGAGGAGTACCCGGTGGCGCGCTTCTATCGGGACGCCAAGATCCTGGAGATCGGCGAGGGCACCTCCGAGGTGCAGCGCATGGTCATCGCCCGCAACCTGGGTCTGCCCTCGTGAGCGAGGTCGCCGACCTGCGGTCCCGCCTCGCCGCCGCCCATGCCGCCTCTGAGCGCCCCAGCGAGGCGGCCGCCGCCAAGCTCGAGCGCCAGCACAAGCTGTATGTCCGCGACCGCATCGCCCTGCTGCTCGACGCGGACACCTTCGTCGAGGACGGCCGCTACGCCAACTCCCGGGCAGCCGGCCTGCCGGCCGACGGGGTAGTCACCGGCCGCGGCCGGGTCGACGGGCGCCCGGTCATCGTCATCGCCAATGACCCCACGGTCAAGGCCGGCTCCTGGGGTGCCCGCACCGTGGAGAAGATCGTCCGGGCCACGGAAATGGCTCTGCGCGAAGAACTTCCGGTGTTCTGGTTCGTGGACAGCGCCGGGGCGCGGATCACCGACCAGGTCGAGATGTTCCCCGGCCGCCGCGGTGCCGGACGAATCTTCCACAACCAGGTCGCGCTCTCCGGCAAGGTCCCGCAGATCTGCTGCCTCTTCGGTCCCAGCGCAGCCGGCGGCGCCTATATCCCGAGCTTTTGCGACCTCATCATCATGGTCGACGGCAACGCCTCGATGTATCTCGGCAGTCCGCGCATGGCGGAAATGGTTGTCGGAGAGCAGGTTTCACTCGAGGACATGGGTGGAGCGCGGATGCATTGCACGATCTCCGGGGTCGGCGACCTGCTGGTGGTCGATGACACCGAGGCGATCGAGATGGCCAAGCTCGCCTTCTCCTATCTGCCGCTCAACTGGCGCACGCCGGCCCCGGCATACGATCCGGAGCCGCCGACCCGGCCGCTCACCCGGCATACCGTGCCGGAGAAGGAATCCCAGCCGTTCGACATCCACGACTTCCTCGACGGGCTGCTGGATGCGGAATCCTTCTTCGAGATCAAGGCGCTCTTCGCCCCCGAACTCGTCATCGGCCTGGGGCGCATGCAGGGCGAAACCGTCGGCATCGTCGCCAACAACTCGGCCGTCAAGGGCGGAGTCCTCTTCACCGATAGCGCCGACAAGGCCGCCCGCTTCATTTGGCTGTGCGATGCCTACTCCATCCCACTGATCTATCTGGCCGATGTCCCCGGCTTCATGATCGGCTCGGAGGTGGAGCGGGGCGGGATCATCCGGCACGGCGCCAAGATGGTCTCCGCGGTGGCGTCGGCGACGGTGCCTCAGTTCTGCGTGGTGGTGCGCAAGGCCTATGGCGCCGGCCTCTATGCCATGGGCGGCCCGGGTTTCGGACCCGATGCGACGATCGCGCTACCCACCGCGCGGATCGCGGTGATGGGGCCGGAGGCGGCCGTGAATGCGGTGTACGCCAACAAGATCGCCGAGATCGCGGACGAGGGCGAGC
>CAKZIH010000137.1 GCA_936931335.1 uncultured Nostocoides sp.
GTGCTTGGTGCGGGTGAAGACGATGGTGCGACCCGGCGCGGCGACCAGGTCGAGCAGCACCGGCAGGTGCGCGTCGGAGCTCACGTGCAGGACGTGGTGCTCCATGGTCGCCACCGGCGACTGCGCCGAATCCGCCTGGTGCGTACGGGGATTGGTCAGGTCGCGCTTGACCAGGACGTCGATGCCGCCGTCCAGGGTCGCGGAGAAGAGCATCCGTTGGCCGCTACGCGGGGTGCGGTCCAGCAGGCGGCGCACGACGGGCAGGAAGCCCAGGTCGGCCATGTGGTCGGCCTCGTCGAGGATGGTGATCTCGACGCCGCCGAGGTCCACATGGCCCTGACCGATCAGGTCCTCCAGCCGTCCCGGGCAGGCGAGCACGATGTCCACGCCGGCGCGCAGGGCAGTGACCTGCGGACCCTGGGAGACGCCGCCATAGACGACACGCGAGGTGAGGCCGGTGGCCTTGGCCAGGGGAGCGAGCGATTCCTCGATCTGGCCCACGAGTTCACGGGTCGGGGCAAGGATCAGCGCCCGCGGCCGGCGCGACACTCGCGGCTGCGGCGTTTCCGCGAGCCGGGCAACGAGGGGGAGCAGGAAGGCATAGGTCTTGCCGGAACCGGTGCGACCCCGGCCCAGCACGTCGCGGCCGGCGAGCGAGTCGGGCAGCGTCGCGGCCTGGATGGGGGTCGGGCTGGTGATCCCGCGCTCGGCGAGCACACTGGCCAGCTTGGCGGGCACGCCGAGGGCGTGGAAAGGAGAGGTGTCGTGGGACACGGGTGTAGAACTCCGATGAGTCGGGGGTGAAGTCGTCCTGCCCGGCGCGAGCGTCGTGGCTCGCAGCAGCAATGGCGATCGACAAGCGAAGCGGCCCGCGGCAGAACTGGTCGGGCCGATAAGTCCATTCTATCGTGCTCGACCGACCGCCCGGTTCATCGTGCGACGAGGTCCGGATTCATGGCTCACGGGTGGAGTTTTCGACCCGGTAGGTGGCGTGGACCATGCCGCCTTCAGAGGCGTGGGACGCCAGCAGGGTGAGGTGCACGTCCTGCCCCGTCGCGCCGAATAGGGGCAGGCCGGTGCCGATCAGCACGGGCGCATGGCTCACGGTGAGCTCGTCGATGAGGCCATGGCGAAGGAAAGTCCGGATGACCCGCCCACCGTCGACATATACCTGGCGAGCACCGCCGTCGGCCAGGGTCTGGCAGGCGTCATCCAGCGACCGGATCACCGTGATGCGTTCGTCATCGTGGGGCGGCAAAGTGGTGGACATCACGAGGACCTTCTTGTCCGCATACGGCCAAGCGTCGAAGGTGCACACCTTCTCGTAGGTTCCCCGCCCCATCACGATGTGGTCGACGGCCGGGAAGAAGCTGTCCCAAACCACCGCGGGGCGACTGCTGTGCACCTGCGCATGGCGGCGCGCTGGGGGATCGGTGAGCCAGGCGATATCTCCATCGGGCCGGGCGATGAAACCGTCCAGGCTCACGCCAATGAAGACGCGGCCCGCCCAGGTCTTTGGATAACTCATGTCCACATCTCCACCAGGGTGTCGAGGTCCTGCACAACGAGGCCGTGGCCGGGTCGGACAGCCGGGGCAGATCGCATGCTTCCAGCAGCGCGGCCAGATAGGCCTGTCGGCGCGCCCACCCCTGCGCCAGGAGTTGACGAAGGTCGTCGTCCATGAGGTCGTCAACGAGTTGGCTCAGCCCCTGCTTGGCGCCGTCGGGGGGAAACGAACCGCCCGGCGACCCATTCCCGCAGTTCTTGACGCGGGGAGGGGTCTTGCCATGCAGTCAGTAAATCTCAATTCACCAAAGCTGGCGACCGGCCAGCGCACACCCGGTGACCGGGGTCTCGGCCGCCGCGGAAGGGGGCGGCATACCCTGGCCGTATGCAGCTTCCCCGCACCCTGCCCATTCCCACCGCTCCGGTTGTGGCGCTCGGCTTGGCCGGCGGTTTTGCCGCCGCGCAGGCCACCGGCGTCCGCCCGCTCGGCGGCGTGGTGATGGCCGGCGCCAATGCCGTGGCCGCCCACGATTGGTATGCCCGAGGCGGCTGGCCCATGGTGGCCGGGCTGTCCGCGGTGTTCTGGGGCGCCATGGGCGTCTCGCATCCGCTCGCCCACAAGATCGGCGCGTGGCCGAGCGTCGCCGTAGTGTCCGCGGCCAGCGCCGCGGTCGCCTACCTAGCCAGCGATCGCAAACGCTGACCGGGCGACCGCGGCGCCGCCGAGGCCTCTCGCCGCGTGGGCCTCAGACCCACTCCACCAACTGCACAATCAGTCCATTGGGGTCCTGATACTGGCTGTAGCGCTCACCCCAGGGTTCGGTCGTCGGCTCGGTGACCACCGGCACTCCGGCACCGACCAGCGTCTGGTGCGCCGCGTCGATTCCGGTGACCACCAGCACGATGAGCAGCCCGTCGCCCGCCGACCCAGCGCGGTGGGCGGGTGTGAAGGAGGGCAGTCCGGTCTGCAGCAGCACCACCTGGGAGCCTCCGCTGGGATGGTCCAGGGAGATCATCACCTCGTGGTTCATGGTCTCGGCATACCCGAAGTGAGTGGTGAGGAAGGCCGCGGACGAGGCTGGCTCCGGGACATTGAGGGAGAACGCGGTCTGGGTGACGTGAAGGGTCACAACTGTCCTTTCCGTATGGCGTACGCAAACAATAGCGTACGACGTAAGGTTTTTGTTCCCGACGTGAGGAGCCCCGGTGGAGACCGTCCAATTGCTCTGGCGTGACCACCTGCCGACGGCTCCGCGGCGGGGCCGCCCCGCTCGGGTGACCGTGGACGACATCGTGGCCGGGGCGATCCGGCTGGCCGACCGCAGCCGGAGCCTCGATTTCCCCCTGCGGGAGCTCGCCGACAGCCTCGGCGTCAGCGTGATGGCGCTGTACTCCCATGTCGCGGACAAGGACCAATTGCAGGAACTGATGGTTGACGCCGCGCACGCCACCATGGCCGCGGCGCCGTCCCGGGGCTCTTGGCGGCAACGACTGCGGCAGGTCGCGACCGAGAACCGCATCCTCCTGCACGCTCATCCCTGGCTTGCTGAATGGGAGTCCGAGCGGGCCGTCCTCGGCCCCGGAACGCTGGCGAAGTATGACCGGGAGCTCGCCGCGGTGGAGCCGCTGCCGCTCGCCGACGAGGCGAAGGACGCCGCGCTCACGCTCGTGTTGGACTTCGTTCGCGCGGATGCACGGGCCCGGGTTGCCGCGGAAGGTGAGCGTGCCGTGGAGAGCCCCGAAGACTGGTGGCAGCGCGAAGGCGCCCTGCTCGCGGAGTTGGGGATCGGGGAGCGCTTCCCCTTGGCCAGCCGGATCGGCACCGCAGCGGGTCAGGCCAGCGGCGCGGCCCGGGACGTCGAGCATGCCTTTACCTTCGGGCTGGCCGTGATCCTCGACGGAATCGACGCGCTGACCCGCCACTGACCCGCTGCGAGGCCGAGGCGGCCTGGTCAGTCCGACCAGCGGAAAAACCGGGTCGCCAGTGCGGCGGCGAGCACACCCCATACCAGCAGCACGGCCCACTCGGCCAGTGGCCAGCCGCCGTCGAGCAACGCGTGCCGCGCCCCATCGCCGAGGGCTCCCGAGGGCAGCAGGCGGGCGAGCATCGCGAGCGGGCCGGGCAGCACCGAGGTGGGCAGCAGCAGCCCCAGGCCGAGGAAGAGCACCCAGAGCAGATTCGCTACGGCGAGAACGGCTTCCGCGCGCAGGAGTCCGCCGATCAGGGCCGCGAGCGCCACGAAACAGCCCGCGCCCAGGATCAGCGTGATCACCCCCGGGAGGAGGCCGGCGAGCTCGGGCCGCCACCCCAGCGCCAGTCCGATCGCGGCCAGCGTCAACAGATGGATGCCGAGCACCCCCGCCACCGCGAGCACCTTGCCGCCGAGCAGGCCGTCGCGCCCCAACGGACTCGTGCCCAGCAGGCGCAGCACCCCATTGCGCCGGTCGAATGCCGTGGTGATCGCCTGACCGGTGAATGCCGTCGATGCGACCGCGAGCGCGAGCACCCCCGGCACCACCACATCGATCCGGCGCCCCCCGAGGTCGGGGACACTGGCGCGCCAGAGCCCCAGCATCGCCAGGAGCGGCAGGATGATCGCGACGAGCAATTGCTCACCATTGCGCAGCAGGGTCCCCGCCTCAAAGCGCGCCTGCCGAGCGATCCGGGTGCCTCGGGGCGCCGCGCGGCGCACGGTCGACGCAGCCACTTCGCTCATCGCTGCCCGCCAGAGGTGAGCGTGAAGTAGACATCCTCCAGCGTTCCGCCCGCGGTGACCTCCGCGACGGTGCCCGCGGCCCGGACCTGGCCGGCGTCCATGATCACCAAGTCGTCGGCAACCCGGGCGGCCTCCTCGAAGGAGTGCGTGGTCAGCACCACGGCCACCCCGGCGCCCGCCTGTTCGCGCACGATGTCCCATACCGACAAGCGGGTATGCGGATCCAACCCGGCCGTAGGTTCGTCGAGGAAGAGCACATCGGGCCGGCCGACGAGGGCCGCGGCCAGGGCCACCCGCTGTCGCTGACCCCCGGACAGGCGCCGCACCACGGTGCCGGCGAAGTCATCAATGCCCAGCCGACGAGCCAATTCCGCGGGGTCGGCGGGGGCGGCATACATGCCGGCCAGGTGGGCGAGCAGCGCCGGCGCCTTGACCGTGGACGGCAGGCCGCCGTCCTGGAGCATCAGGCCCACCCGGGCCCGGTGCTCGACGGGCGCGCCCCAGGGGTCGGTGCCGAGCACCCGGCAGGTCCCGGCGTCCGGGCGTTGTAGGCCCTGCAGGCATTCGATGGTGGTGGTCTTGCCCACGCCATTGGGGCCGAGCACCGCGGTCACCCGGCCGGAGTCGGCCGCCCAACTGGCCCCGGCGACGGCCCGGGTCGCGCCATACGCCTTGTGAAGTTCTCGCACCTCGACCGCTGCCACCCGCCCGAGTTTAGGAAAGCGCCGTGCTGCCCATACCGGCACCCGGCGATTAGCGTCGGCGTATGCGCCGTGTCCTCGCCTTGGCCGCCGGACCCATCCTGCTCGCCGCCTGCTCGGCGGACCCCGCCCCGTCGCCGAGCACCTCCGCCGCCGCAACCTCCGCCGCGGCGACGTCAGAAAGCACGGCACCGACAAGCTCAACGACTACTAGTTCTCCGGCGATCCCCACCGGCGGCGCCCTCACCGAGGCCTTCACCGTCACCGAGGCGGGCACATTCGACGAGCCGTGGGCGATGACCCTGTTGCCGGGCACGCCGTATGCCGCGATCACCGAACGAGGCGGGCGCGTCCTCTTGCGCGACCTGGCCGGCGGGGAGCAGATCGAGGTGGCGAACACCCCCAGCGTCCAGCCCGCCGGGCAGGGTGGGCTCGGCGACATCATCGCCGGACCGAACTTTGTCGACGACGGACTCGTCTATCTGAGCTATGTCGAGCCCGGCGACGGTGACACCAGCGGCGCGGTGGTCGCTCAGGCCCGCCTCGAGGTCGACGATGAGGGTGCCCAGTTCAGCTATCTGACCGTGATCTGGCGCCAGGACCCCAAGACCACCGGTGCCGGCCACTACAGCCATCGCCTGGCGATCAGTCCCGACGGCACGCACCTTTTCGTCAGCTCGGGGGAGCGCCAGCAGTTCGACCCCGCCCAGGATCTCGACGTCAACCTCGGCAAGATCCTGCGCCTAGACCTGGACGGGACCGCGGCCGACGGCAATCCCTTTGCCGATCGTGGCCGCCCGGGGGACGAGATCTTCTCCTATGGTCACCGCAATGTGCTCGGCCTGGCCTTCGACCCGGCGGGCGAACTCTGGGCCAGCGAGATGGGCCCGCGCGGCGGCGACGAACTCAACCACATCGTCGCCGGCGCCAACTACGGCTGGCCGCTGGCGTCCAATGGAACCCACTACGACGGCCGCGACATCCCCGACCACACCGAGAGCGACGGCTTCGCGGCGCCGGCGCTCTGGTGGGATCCGTCGATCTCCCCGGGCAGCCTGATGATCTACTCCGGCGACCTCTTCCCACAGTGGCGCGGCGACGCCTTCCTTGGCGCGCTGTCCGGGCAGGCCCTGGTCCGCGTCGACCTCAACGGCACGGCGGCGACCAAGGCGGATCAATGGGACGCGGGCACGCGCATACGCGAGGTGGAGCAGGGCGAAGACGGGTCGATCTGGCTGCTGGAGGACGGTCCCGGTGGTCGGCTGCTGCGCCTGACGCCCCGCTGACCCGGGTCGCCTAGCCGGGCGCCGCGACACCTTAGGACACCCTTACTGCCAGTTGGGTAATCAATTACCTAACATGTATGTGTGAATATTGCGACCGCCCCGGAAACGGGCACCCGGGAACGGGTGCTCCGGGCGGTCTCCCAGTTCGGCCCTATCACCACCGCCGAACTCAGCGAGCGCCTCGGGCTGACCGACACCGCCATTCGCCGCCATGTCGACAACCTCGTGGAGGCCGAGCTCATCGCGGCCCATGAGTCCGTGGCTCCCCGCCGCCGCGGCCGTCCCGCCCGGGCGTATGTCGTTTCCGGCGCCGGCCACCGCGCCCTCGCCTCGGACTATGCCGACGTGGCCACCGCCGCGCTGGAGTACCTGCACGACGGTTTCGGCCCGGAGGCCGTGGCCGGTTTCGCACGCCAGCGCGCCGCCGCCCGCACCCAGCGGTATGCCGCACTCCTCGCCGAGGCCGCCGATGCGCAGGAGCGGGCAGCGGCCCTGGCCACCGCACTGACCGAGGACGGCTTCGAGGCCAGTCTGCGCACCGTGGGAAGCAGCCCGACTCCCTCGGCGTTGACCGGTATGCAGTTGTGCCAGGGTCACTGCCCGATGCAGGCGGTGGCCTCCCAGTTCCCGCAGTTCTGTGACGCCGAGACCGAGGCCTTCGGGCAACTCCTCGGCGTCCATGTCCAGCGGCTGTCCACCCTCGCGCAGGGCGGGCATGTCTGCACCACGTTCATTCCGCTGCCGGCCACCGACGGCCCGTCGCAGCGAACCGATCACCCCACTCACGCGGAGGCGTCATGACCCAGAGCATCGAAGATCTCAACCCGGGTCTGAAGGACCTGGGCCGATACGAATACGGCTGGGCCGACAGCGACACGGCGGGCGCGTCCGCGCGCCGCGGCCTGTCCGAGGATGTCGTGCGCGACATCTCCGGGCGCAAGAGCGAGCCGGAGTGGATGACCGCTCTGCGGATGAAGTCGCTCACCCTCTTCGGCAAGAAGCCCATGCCCAACTGGGGCAGTGATCTGACCGGTATCGACTTCCAGAACATCAAATACTTCGTGAAGTCCACCGAGAAGCAGGCCACCACCTGGGAAGAGCTGCCGGAGGAGATCAAGAACACCTACGACCGCCTGGGCATCCCAGAGGCCGAGAAGCAGCGCCTCATCGCCGGCGTCGCCGCGCAGTACGAGTCCGAGGTCGTCTACCACCAGATCCGCGAGGATCTGGAGGAGAAGGGTGTCATCTTCGTCGACACCGACACCGGCCTGCGCGAGCACGAAGATCGGA
>CAKZIH010000138.1 GCA_936931335.1 uncultured Nostocoides sp.
TGACGCCCTTGGCGGCGGCCTTGTCCAGCTTGCGCGAGGCGGCAGCCAGCGCGTCCTTGGCGGCGGCGGCGTCACCGGAGTCGGCAGCCTCACGGAACTTGCGGATCCACGTGCGCAGCTCGCTCTTGACGGCCTTGTTGCGCTCGGTGCGGACCTGGTTGGTCTTGATCCGCTTGATCTGGGACTTGATATTTGCCACGAAGAAACTTTCTACGATCGGTCGGTATGCCGTTGAGGGCGGCAGCGCGACTCGGGACCGGCGTGGGGATACCGTGCGTGAACCGCGCTGGATGCTGCTGCGTTGCGCGCACGACCCGGCGCGCACGCAGGGACAAAATCTACCAGCGCCGTGCAAGGCCACGAAATCGCCTCTCCGGCGCGTCGCCTCGAGCTCAGGCCTGGCGCTCACCCGCGATCGTCAGGATGGCGCGCTCCACGGCATACACCGGATCCCGACCGCCGCCCTTGACCTCGAAGTCAGCGGCGGCCACCGCCTGTATGCAGCGGCCCAGGGTCGCCCCATCCCAGCCGGTGAGGGCCCGCCGGGCCCGGTCCACCTGCCAGGGCGCCATCCCCAACTGCCGCGCCAGATCGGCCGATCGTCCCCGGCCGGCCGCACCCACCTTGACCAACTGACGCAATTGGCTGGCGAGCACCGCGACGATGGGCACCGGGTCCAAGCCGGTGCCGATCGCGTGCCGCAGCAGCCGCAGGGCTTCGGCGGCGTCCCCGGCCACGGCTGCATCGGCGACCCGGAAGCCAGTGGCCTCGACCTTGCCGCCGTGATAGGTCTCCACGATCTGTTCGTCGATCGTGCCGTCGGTGTCGTCGATGAGCTGTCGGCAGGCGCTGGCCAGCTCGGCGACGTCACTGCCCAGCGCCTCGATTAGCGCCCGCACCGCACCCGGGGTCGCCTTGCGGCCGGCGGAGCGGAACTCGTTGGTCACGAACTCCTGTTTGTCGCGGTCGGTCTTGATGGCCGGGGTGTCCACCACCCGGGCCTTGGCGCCCTTCATGGCGTCGACAATCTTTTTGCCCCGGGCTCCGCCCTTGTGGACGACCACGAGCCGCAGGTCCGGATCGGCGTCGGGGATGACGGCCAGCAGTTCGGACTGCAGTGCCTCGGAACCCTCGTCGGCGTCGGTGACCACGATGGCCTTGGCGTCACCAAAGAGGCTTGGGCTGGCCTGCAACGGGATCTCGCCCGCGACATACCCGGCGCCGGCGATCTTAATGATCTCGATCTGGGGGTCGGTGAGTCGCAGATCGGCGATCACCTGAGCCAGTGCGCGTTCGATGAGAATCGCTTCCGGCCCATGAATGAGGACCAGCGCGGGCACCCTGCTGGTCACGGCGACGGTCTCACTCACGACGGCAAGCCTGCCATCTCCCACTGACAGACCTCATCTGCCCGAGTCAGCCCGGGCCGACCACCGCGTCAGTCAAAGTCGAGCTGCGCATCCGGCGACAGCTCCAAGCCCAGCCCGTCGAGGCGCGCCTGGATGATCTCCGGCGGCAGCTCCAGGGATTCCGCGAGTTCCTCGAGGCTCAGGCCCATCTCCACCCCGTCGCGCAATTCCTCGTCGTCCTGCTCGCCCCACGGGTGACCCTGGGTCACCGCGGTGCGGGCACCCTCGGGCGGCGGCGGGTCGACCGCGACCGGACGCGCGTGCGCGGCCCCATCGGCATCCTTCACTTCCGCGGCGCTGGTCGCCAGGCCACCGCCAAGGCCGCGCGGGGCGGGTTCGGCGACGGGAATCGGCGGCGCGGCATTCTGATCCAAGCGAGTGAGTGCCTGGATCACCAAGTCCCGGTTCGTGGTTGGCCAAAAGGGCGGCAGCGAGCGCTGGAGGAAACCGGCATACCGGGCGGTCATCATGCGCGAGTCGAGGAAGGCGACGACCCCGCGGTCGCCGGCGGAGCGAATCAGCCGGCCGGCGCCCTGGGCGAGGCGCAGGGCAGCATGCGTGGCGGAGACGGCCATAAAGCCATTGCCGCCCATCCGGCCGATCGCCTCGGTGCGCGCCGAGGCCAGCGGGTCGTCGGGCCGCGGGAACGGGATGCGATCGATGAGCACCAGTTGGCATGAGGAGCCGGGCACGTCGACGCCCTGCCACAGGCTCATGGTGCCGAAGAGACAGGTCTGCGGATTGCGGGCGAACTGGCGCACCAGCGTAGAGATCTGATCCTCCCCCTGGCACAGGATCTCGATCTCGCTCTCCCCCAGCCGATCCCGCATCGCCTCGGCGGCTTCCCTGGCGGCGCGCATGGAGGAGAAGAGCCCGAGCGTGCGCCCGCCGGCGGCGCGCACCAGGGTCTCGATCTCGTCCAGGGTTTCCGGGGCCGCGCCATTGCGCCCGGGCGGCGGCAGGTGCGCCGCCACATAGGCGATCGCCTGCTCCGGATAGTAGAACGGGCTGCCCACGTCAAGCCCCCGGTATGCCGGTGCCTCCGGCCCGCGCAGACCAATCGTCCCGGCGAGTGCGTCGAAGGTGCCGCCGAGCTCCAGCGTGGCGGAGGTGAGAATGACCGTGCGGTCGCTGAATATTTTGTCCCGCAACAACATTGCCACGCTCATCGGGGCCACATGAAGCACCGGACCGCGCCGCTGATCGATGCGGGTCCAGACCACGTCGAGTTCGCGCTCTTCGAGGATCCGGCCGGCATTGTCGAAGACCTCGTCCACTGCGGCCAGGGCGACCTGACGCGTCCCGTCGACCTGGGCACCGGGCTGCGGCTTGAGCTCGCTCTGCACGGTGCGCGCGGTGTCGCGCACCGTGCTCAACGCCAGCGCGAGCTGCTCCGGGATCGCGTCCAACCGGCCCTCGGGCAGCGGCTCCATGGCGCGTTCCAGGATCCCCGCCGCGTCCTCCAGCGGATCACTGCTGTCGGCGGACCGGGCCTTGCGGGCGGCGGCGCGCACCATACCGGGCGTGAGTTCGTCGGTGATGGTAGAGGTAACCCGGTCGACGAGCTCGTGGGCCTCGTCGATGATCAGCAGGTCGTGCTCGGGCAGCATGAACCGCCCCTCGAAGGCGTCGATCGCCATGAAGGAGTGGTTGGTGACGACCACGTCCACCTCGCGCGCGGCCGACCGGGAGAGTTCGACGAAGCATTCCGCGGCCATCGGGCAGCGCGACCCCAGGCATTCCTCGGCACTGACACTCACTTGCCGCCAGGCGCGTTCGCTGACCCCGGGCACCAGCTCATCGCGGTCCCCGGACTCGGTGGCTTCGGCCCATTCGCGCAGGCGCAGCACCTCCTGGCCGAGCCGGCCCACCGCGGCGTCAGCCTCGGCGACCTCGAAGAGCCCGTCCTCGTCCTCCGGGAATCCCCCGACCAGTTTGTGCTTGCACACGTAGTTGCGCCGGCCCTTGACCAGCCCGTATGTCGGGGTGCGCCCGAGTAGTGGCGCGAGCGACTTGGCCAGGCGGGGCAGGTCACGGTCGACGATCTGACCCTGCAGGGCGAGGGTCGCGGTGGCCACGATGGCCGGGCGCCCAGTCTTGTTTGCGTGCAGCAGCGCCGGGACGAGATAACCGAGCGATTTGCCAGTGCCGGTGCCGGCCTGGACGAGGAGATGCTCCTCTTTGTCGATCGCCTCGAGGACGGCCTGCGCCATCGCGGTCTGGCCCGGCCGGTCGCTGCCACCGAGTTCGGCTACCGCCGCCGTGAGCAGGTCGGCGAGGCTCGGCATACCGGACAGCCTATGTCGGGCCGCTCCGCCCGCAGGTGTTGTCCACACCCTGCGCGAGCCGTCGGCGATTCTGGGCGCTGTATGCGGTCACTCGCCCGCGTCGAGTTCGGCGACGAATTTGGCTGCCGCCGTGCGCCGGTATGAGGCGTCCATCAGTTCCCGAACCTCGGCCCAGTCGGGAGTGGCCGCGGTGAGGTCGAGGGCCAGCCAACCGGAGGCACCGACATACGCCGGGATGTGGATGCGCGGATCCTGTTCCAGCGCAACGCGATCCGTCTCATCGGGCAGGAAGACCAGCGAGCGGCGCAGCGCCCAGGACTCGTGCTCTCCCTTGACTGCCGCGCCATATTGGGCGAAGACCTTCTTGGTATAGAAGGTGGGCGTGCCGTGAGAGATCTTCTCCGCGGCAGCCGGGAACGCCAGCGCGATCTCCCGCACCCGGGCAAGCAGCGGGTCGTCGTCGTGGAAGCGCGGCGGATGGCCCATATGCCGACTATGGCGGATACCGAACGTCAGGGGGTTGTCGGATCCGGATGATTCAATCGGGACTATGCCGCAGGCACAGGTCAACGGGATCGAGTTGTACTACGAGGAGCAGGGCGAGGGCGAGCCGCTGCTGCTGATCATGGGGCTGGCCACCCAGATGATCGCTTGGCCGCCGACGATGCTGGAGGCCCTGGTGGCAGCGGGTTTCCGGGTGATTCGGTTCGACAACCGGGACATCGGCCTGTCCACCAAGACCGAGGGCCAGCCCGGCCGCAAGGACGTCATTGCCGGTCTCGCCAGCAAGCGGCTGGCCCGCGCAAGTTACACCCTGGCCGATATGGCGCAGGATGCCGCGGGTCTGTTGGCCCATTTGGATATCGATTCCGCGCACGTCGTGGGGGCCTCGATGGGCGGGATGATCGCCCAGGAACTCACCATCAACCACCCCGAACGGGTGCGCTCCTTGACCTCGATCATGTCCAACACCGGCAGCCGCCGCAGCGGGCAGCCGGCGACCAAATTCTTGCCCGAGTTGCGCCGCTCCCTGATGGCGCAGACGGCGGCCACTCGCGAGGATGCGGTCGACCTCGGCGTGGAGAGTTGGCGGGCGATCTCCGGTCCCCACTTCGACGAGGCCGAGATCCGCGAAATGGTCACCTATGCACTCGACCGGGACTTTGATCCGCTGGGGCGGATCCGGCAACTCATGGCGATCAACGCCAGCCCGGACCGGACCCGAGGGCTGCGGGCGATCCAGGCGCCGACCCTGGTCATCCACGGCATGCTCGACCGGCTGGTCTCCCCCAGCGGCGGCGTCGCCACCACGCGCGCCGTGCCCGGATCGCGCCTGCTGATGTTCCCCGACATGGCCCACGACTTGCCGCGTTCACGCATCCCCGAGATCGTTGAGGCGATCGTCGCGAACGCCCGGCGCGCGAGGCAACCGGGCGCGCTCACCGCCGCCGGCGAACCGACCTGAGCGCACCGCATACGGACCCAATAGGCTGGCCGGGCCACCCAAGGAAGGGACGCGATGCGCGCGCTGGTGAAGACGGCCCTGGGCCCAGGGCTGGAGATGACGGAAGTCTCGGAGCCGGTATGCGGCGCCGGCGACGTCAAGATCCGGGTGCTGCGTGCGGGCCTGTGTGGCACCGACCTGCACATCCTGGACTGGGACGAGTGGGCCGCCGCGACCGTCACCACCCCAATGGTTGTCGGGCACGAGTTCTATGGCGAGGTGGTGCAGGTCGGCGCCGATGTGCCGGCCACCGTGGTCGCGGTGGGCGACCGGGTGTCCGGCGAGGGCCACCTGGTCTGCGGTCACTGCCGCAGCTGCCGCGCCGGTCGGCGCCATCAGTGCATCAACACCACGGGCATCGGCGTCAACCGCGATGGCGCCTTCGCCGAATATGTGGTGCTGCCCGCCGGCAATGCCTACGTCCAGCCGCCGGAGCTGGACCCCGACCTCGGCGCCATCTTCGACCCGTTCGGGAACGCGGTCCATACCGCCCTGCAATTCGACCTGGTGGGCGAGGACGTGCTGGTCACCGGGGCCGGGCCGATTGGCGTCATGGCCGCCGCCGTCGCCCGGCATGTGGGCGCGCGCAACGTGGTGATCACCGATGTCAACGACTACCGCCTCGACCTCGCCCGCAAGATGGGCGTGACCCGCGCCGTCAACGTGGCCCGCGAGGACCTGTGGCAGGTCGCCCAGGACGAACTCGGCATGACCGAGGGTTTCGACGTGGGCCTGGAGATGAGCGGGTCGGGTCCCGCCTTTGCCCAGATGGTGAACGTCATGAACAACGGCGGCAAGATCGCCCTGCTGGGCATTCCCGGCGGAGAAGTCAGGATCGACTGGAACGCCGTGATCTTCAAGATGCTGACCATCAAGGGGATTTACGGCCGCGAGATGTTCGAGACCTGGTACAAGATGGCCGCCCTGATCCAGTCGGGCCTGGACCTGACGCCCGTCATTACTCACCACTACGGCATTGGGGACTTCCAGCAGGGCTTCGACGCCATGCTCAGCGGTCAGAGCGGCAAGGTGATTCTGAACTGGGAGGGGTGAGATTCCGGCCCGACCCTGCGTGGAGGCGCTATGCTGCGGCCGATGAGTATTGCCGCGCGGGGTTGGTGGTGGCCGGGTCGTTGACCGGGTGACCTTCCCTGTGCCGCACTTTCCTGCTGGCCGCGCCCGGAATCCCGTCCGGCGCGGCCTTTTCTTACCCTCTCGCCTACCTTTCCCTGGAGGTTTTCCATGACCAACCCCACAAAACGCATCCTGACCGGCGACCGCCCCACCGGGCCGCTGCACATCGGGCACTATGTCGGCTCGCTGAAAAACCGTGTGGCGCTGCAACACGAGTACGAGTCGTACATCCTGCTGGCGGACGTGCAGGCCATGACCGACAACTTCGACAACCCCGCCAAGGTGCGGGACAACGTCATGGAAGTGGCGCTGGATTACCTGGCGGTGGGCCTCGACCCGCGCCTGTGCCGCTTCGTGGTTCAGTCCCAGATTCCCGAAATTGCCGAACTGACCGTGTTTTTCCTGAATCTGGTGACCGTGTCGCACCTGCGCCAGAACCCGACGGTGAAAACCGAGATCGCCCAGAAGGGCTTCGGTGAGGCCGTCCCCGCCGGATTCTTCGTTTACCCCGTCTCGCAGGCGGCGGACATCACGGCCTTCGGCGCTCACCTCGTCCCCGTCGGCAGCGACCAGCTCCCCATGATCGAGCAGACCCGCGAGATCGTGCGGCGCTTCAATCAGCTTTACGCCCCGGTGCTGGTGGAACCGCAGGAACTCCTCAGCGCCTTTCCGCGCCTGCCTGGCCTGGACGGGCACCACAAGATGAGTAAAAGCCTCGGGAACGCCATTTTCCTGAAGGACAGTGCCGACGAGGTGCGCCGCAAGGTCATGGGCATGTACACCGACCCCCACCACCTGCGTGTGGACGACCCCGGCCAGGTGGCCGGCAACCCGGTGTTCACGTATCTGGATGCTTTCGACCCCGACGTGGCGGGCGTGCAGGCCCTCAAAGACCATTACGCACGCGGCGGCCTGGGCGACGTGAAGGTGAAAAAGCACCTGGTGGAGGTTCTGGAACATGTGCTGAAGCCCATCCGTGAACGCCGCCTGGCGTACGCCCAGGATAGGGAAGCGGTGCGCCAGATCGTTCGGCAGGGCACGCAGCAGGGGAGAGCCGTCGCCGCTCAGACCATGCAGGCGGCGAGGGAAGCGATGGGGTTGAATTATTTCGGATAAGTCAACTGGCTTAATGTTGACCGTAGCGGCTTACCATGAAGTGAAG
>CAKZIH010000139.1 GCA_936931335.1 uncultured Nostocoides sp.
TGCCCAGGTATTTCTGGGCGATCTCGGACAGGTTCTCGCCCTTCTTCACCTCGTGAAAGACCGGCTCGGCCGCCTTGGGCGCGGCGGGGGTCGCGGACGCGGGCGCGTCCGTGGGGAACTTCTCGCGGTAGCGACGTACCACGGGGGCTTCAACCGTCGAGCTCGCGCTCTTGACGTATTCGCCCATCTCGTTCAGGCGCTCGAGGAGGACCTTGCTGGTCACTCCCACCTCTTTAGCGAGGGCGCTGACACGGATCTTCGACACTTCTCTCCTTCACTCGGCCCGCTCCGAGGATGGAGAGGACCGTTTCACAGCCGGGGGGAACTCATCTCTGAGTACTCATCGGTTGCTCATCGCGGTGGCCCGCTTTCGGTTTTGTGGACGGTAGGGCGTTCTCCGGCGCGCGTTCCTCGACAAACGCCAGCACGAGGGCCGGATCGAGCGGCGCGCTCACACGGAGCGCCCGCGCGAAGGCCCGCCGCAATAGCGCCGTGGCGAGGCAGTGTTCGTCCGGGTGCAGCGAGGCGCCGCGACCGGGCAAACGCCGTGCGGGATCGGGCAGCAGGATCAACCGACCCTGGTCCTCTCCCACAACGATGCGCAAGAGAGCCGATCGGTGCTCGATCCTGCGACAGCCGATGCACGTCCGGAGTGGTCCGGGAGGTGGATCGCCCGACACGGGACGCGGGGCAGCGCGACCGGTCCTTGCCATTCTAGCGGGTCACCGGGGACGCGGCTGTCCAGTTTGCGCGGGCGGCTGCCCCGCGCCGCTGGGACCCTCGGCATCCGGGTCGGCCGTGTCCGGACGTATGTCGATCCGCCAGCCGGTGAGCTTGGCGGCCAGACGGGCGTTCTGCCCTTCGCGACCGATGGCCAGGCTCAACTGGTAGTCGGGCACGATCACCCGGGCGCTCTTCAGCTTGGGGTCGACCACCGTCACCGACTGCACCCGCGCCGGCGAGAGCGCGGCGGCAACGAACTCCTGCGGGTCCTCGGAGTAGTCGACGATGTCGATCTTCTCGCCGCCCAGTTCGGCCATCACGGCACGCACCCGGGCACCCATCGGGCCGATGCAGGCACCCTTGGGGTTGAGGCCGGGGACCGTGGAACGCACCGCCATCTTGGTGCGGTGGCCGGCCTCGCGGGCGAGCTCGACGATCTGGACGCTGCCGTCGGCCACTTCGGGGACCTCGAGCGCGAACAGCTTGCGTACCAGGTTGGGGTGGGTACGCGAGAGTTCGATCTGCGGACCCCGCATACCGCGCTTGGCGGTGACCACATAGCAGCGGATGCGCTCGCCGTGGCGGTAGCTCTCCCCCGGCACCTGTTCGGCCGCCGGCAGAATCCCCTCGATGGTGCCGAAGTTGACCATCACCTGACGCGGATTGGGGCTTTGCTGGATGACGCCGGCGACGATGTCGCCCTCCCGGCCCTTGAACTCCCCGAGGATCGCCTCGTCCTCCAACTCCCGCAGGCGGGAGAGGATGACGTGGCGCGCGGTCGCCGCGGCCACCCGGCCGAAGTCCTCGGGGGTGTGGTCGAATTCCGGCCCGAACTCGGTGCGCGGGCGACGGGCGATCGGCTCGCCGTTCTCGTCGGTCGCGGGCTCGGTCTCGGTCCCCTCGGACGCTGCGTCCTCGGGCTCGTCGATCGTGAACTCTTCCCGGGCCCAGATCGTCACCCGCCCGCTCTTGCGGTCCAGTTCGGCACGCGCGCGCCGGTAGTAGCCGTCGGTACGCTCGTATGCCGAGAGCAGGGCCTTTTCGATGGCGGGCACCAGGATGTCGAGGGAGACCCCTCGGTCGGTTTCCAGGGCCCGCAGTGCTGCCGGGTCGATGTCCATGTCTTACTCCTTAGCGTCCTGGCCGTCGGTGAATTCCACTTCGACGCGGGCGCGCTCGATCTCGGCATACGGGATGGTCTCTTCGGTGGTGCCGGCGTCGCCGGTCACGGAGAGCACCACGGCGTCCGCGCCGGCACGCACGACGCGACCCGATCGCGTGACGCCGGCGCCGGTCACCGTGAGCAGGCGAGAAACATTGCGCTGGAACTGGCGCGGCTCTTTGAGCGCCCGCCCGATCCCGGGCGAGGACACTTCCAGGACGTATGGCGCGCCACCGAAGGGTTCGTCGCGGTCCAGGGCCTCACCGATCGCCCGGGAATGGTCCGCGATGTCGTCGAGCGAGAGCGCGGGCGTGGGCGCATCGCACCAGCCGTCGTCACCGGTCGCCGGAATGCTGTCCAGCGTCACCCGCACCAGCTTGCGCTTGCCCGCGGCGCTGACGTCCACGCCGTCGAGCATCACGCCGGCGCCCTCCACGGCGGCGGCGACGGTCTCGCGCACCCGGTCTGTGGCGGACATCTGACCCGCTCCTCTGTCGTCGAATATGGCCTTCCACTGTATGCGACCCGGCCGACAGCCGTGGTCTCGTGGGTCCGGCGACCAGCCGCTCACCCGGGCTGGGCGTGGGATCATGCCGGATATGTCCGCCCCGTCCCGCCGTGCCGCCCTGCTCGGGCTGCTGGCCGCCACCACCATGAGCGGCTGCGGGATCCGGCTGGAGGACGACGCCCCGAAACTTCCGCTGCTGCCCACCCGGGAGCCGATCGGCGGCGAGGACGCGCTGCTGGCCCTGCTGCGCGATAGTGCGTCGCTGGCGGCGGCCTTGACCACCGATTCGCTGCGGCCGTATGCCGCGGGCCTGGCCACCCAGCGCGAGACCCTCGCCGCGGCCTTGCGCCAGCGGGGAGTGCCTGCGGATGCGGTGCGCGCCGCGCAGGAGGGGCGCGATCCGAGCGCGGGCGCCGGTTCGCATGCCGACTCCGCGGGTGCGGACTCCGCGGCTGCGAGCCCGGATGCCTCCCCGGACGCGAGCGCGGACCCCAGCGGGGCTGGATCGCGCGGCACAGACAACGTCGCCCCCACCGTCATACCGCCGGCGGACCC
>CAKZIH010000140.1 GCA_936931335.1 uncultured Nostocoides sp.
CTTCCGATCTAGCGGCACCGGCACCAGCGCCTCGCGTGGCCGTTCCAACTCGCGCGCCGACCTGGCCGCGGTGCGGGAGTGGGCCCGGGCGAATGGTCACAGCGTCTCGGACCGCGGGCGGATCTCCGCCAGCGTGCAGGAGGCCTACGACAAGGCCAACGGCTGAGTCGCGACGACACATACGCGTCGTCGGAACGTGCGCGAGCTAGGCCAGCAGGCCGGACAGCAGATCGCCGTCGCGTTCCACCCGGTCAAGGGCGTCATCGAAGAGCACCTGTTCGATGACGCCCTTGCCGTTGGCTGCGGCATCGATCTCGTCCCAGGAACGGGGCATCGCCACATTGGGCAATTCGGTCCCGCGCATCGAATAGGGGCACACCGTCGTCTTGGCCGCGACATTCTGGCTCCAGTCGAGGAAGATTTTGCCCGGCCGCAGGGCCTTGGCCATCTTCCAGACGATGAGTTTGGGGAATCGCGAGGTGAGTTCCTGAGCCAAATGCGCGACCAGATCCCGGACCGCGTCCGAACTCAGATCGCCGCCGAGGGCGGCATATAACTGCATTCCCTTGCTGCCCGAGGTGACCGGGAAAAGCTCCATACCCAACTCGCCGAGCCGGTCGCGCACGTGGAGGGCGACGATGCAGCATTCGGTCAATCCCGCCGGTTTGCCGGGATCCAGATCGATGACCAGGCGATCGGGATTGGCCCGGCTTTGGTCCTCGGCGACCCGCCATTGCGGGACGTGGAATTCCACCGAGTTGAGGTTGACCAGATAGGTCAGATCGGCGACATCCCGCACCAGCGGATAGGTCACCGTGTCATAGGTGACATGGCTCAGCCACGAGGGCGCCCCCGGCGGCAGGTTCTTCTCGAAGAAGCTCTGCCCGGCGACGCCGTGCGGCCAGCGCACCCGGGTCACCGGGCGCTGCTGCAGGTAGGGCAGCATCAGCGGCGCCATCCGGGCGTAGTAGTGCAGCACCTCGCCCTTGGTCGTCTCCGTCGCCGGATAGAGGACCTTGTCGAGGCTGGACAGCTTGAGGGTCCGGCCGGCGACCTCCACCCGGGTGCCCGCTGCTTTGTCGACCATTGGTCCGCTGTCTCCTGGGTGTCTGCAAATCGGCTGTACAACGAGTCAAGAGAGACCGTACTGGTGGCTGTCACCGCTGGGGCACGAGAAGGCGCGGCAGGGGCCCAGGGCTCCTGCCGCGGCTTTCCCGCGCATCCGCTCAGTGCGGAGGGATCACCAATCAAACGTCGGCGCGTATCCCCAGCGGATGACCTTCTGATCGCTTCCCGTCGGAGTCGCGGTGACGATGCGCCCGCCACCCGGAGAAAGCCAGCCGGAGTGCCACGCGATCCGGCTGCCGTCCGGCGAGAAGATGGGCCAGCGACCGTAGTCCTTCGGGTTCGCTGTGCACCGGGTGATCTGTTGAACGGAACTCAAGGACACAGGTGTCACGACAATGCACGTGCTAAGGGAGTTGTGTCTCTGAGCCGTCCAGATGATTTTCTGCCCGTCAGGGCTCCAATCAGGATCGGTTCCATCAAAGCCCGCCCGCGAGACGAGCGTGCCGTCACTGATGCGCCGGACTTCGGCGACCCCTTTGTTGTCGTCCGCGCAGTAGTGATTGACCGCGTAGGTGCCTCGCTTGGGGTTCCAACTCGGCGCCATGTACGCATCTGGGCGGCCTTGGCAGAAATCAGAAGCCTCTTGGCTCTTGGTGACCCGGACCGGCTTGCCGAACGGGGCTGTCGACCGCACCTTGTAGACGCTGCATTCCGCGTAGTCACTGGGATCGGTGAACGGGTCGCAACCAGCGAACAGGAGCCACCGTCCGTCTGGCGAGAACGATGGTTCGCCTATCGTGTAGGCATTGGGGATGGCAGTAGCGCCGGTTCCATCGGCGTTCATGATGTGCAGGACACGGTAAGAGAGGACGAATGCCGAGTAGGCGATCCTCTTGCGGTCTGGAGACCAGTGCCCATCCGACGGTTGGTTCGCGGCTTTGAACCGCTTGACGACGGCGCCGGTGTTGGAGTCGATGACCTTGAGCAGTCCGCCGACGAGCATGGTGGGAGTGCGGGCACTCGAACCCGGCTGCGGTCCCTGCGGACCCGAACTGCTGCCGCTCGATGCAGCGTTCGCCGCACCGGTGGCACTCACGGTGATGATTGCCAGAGCCATGGTGGCTCGTTTCATTGCTTTGCGGATCATGCCAATGTCCCCCCGTGTATTGACGTTGTATGGCTTCCTGCAGCACGCGTCGTAGCCCCCAGCGTGCGTAACTCACCGTACCGGAACTCCCGTGCCGTGCGGAAGTACTAGCGGAAACCAAAAAGAGATTGTGGCCTTATCCGGCTCTTCACAATTCGGGGTGTAGTTGTGGTCTGAATCCGCCGGCTTCGAGGAGT
>CAKZIH010000141.1 GCA_936931335.1 uncultured Nostocoides sp.
GGCGACCCGCTGATGGATGGCCCGGTCATTCAGCGCGCCGCCGCGGCGGCCCTGGCCGCAGGTAGCCGGGTCGCCGACGTCTTCGCCGCGACCCAGGCGGTGCGCGAGGCCGGCGCCCCGCCGCTGGTGATGACCTATTGGAATCTGGTGCTGCGTCATGGGGTCGATCGCTTTGCCGACGACCTGCTAGCGGCCGGCGGCGCCGGCCTGATCACCCCCGACCTGGTGCCCGACGAGGCCCAGGACTGGATCGCGGCCAGTGACCGCACCGGCCTCGACCGCGTCTTCCTGGTCGCTCCGAGTTCCACCCCGCAGCGCCTGGCCAAGGTCACCGGCGACTGCCGCGGCTTCATCTATGCCGCCTCGACCATGGGCGTCACCGGCGCCCGGACCAGCGTCGGCGACGCGGCCCAGGAACTGGTCGCCCGCACCCGAGCGGTCAGCGATCTGCCCGTCTGCGTCGGACTTGGTGTCTCCACTCGGGAACAGGCGGCCCAGGTCGGTTCGTTCGCGGATGGAGTCATCGTCGGCTCCGCGCTGGTCGCCACCCTCCTGGACGTCGCCCCGCGCGACGGTCTGCGCGCCCTGGGCGAGCTGACCGCGCAGCTGGCGGCCGGCGTACGGGAGGGAAAGAACGCATGAGTCACACCGCGACCGCGGCGTCCATCGAGGACGAATCGCGCATCAGCCATCCGGCCTGGGATTGGGTAGGGCTCGCCGCCCGGCTGATCCTCGGCATCGTGCTCATCGTCGCCGGCGCGCTCAAGGTCGGCCACCCCATCACCTCCAAAATGGCGGTGCAGGCATACCGGATCTTCCCGCACGAGGTCGCCGGCTGGATCGGCTTGACCCTGCCCTTCGTCGAGATCGTTCTGGGTGTCCTGCTGGTGCTCGGGCTGTTTACCCGCCTGTCCGCCCTGCTCGGCGGCCTGCTCATGCTCGCCTTCGTGGTCGGCATCGCCCAGGCATGGGCGCGCGGGCTGACCATCGACTGCGGCTGCTTCGGCGGCGGCGGGACGGTGGCGGCCAACCAAACCCGCTATGGCACCGAAATTCTGCGCGACCTCGGCCTAGCCGTATGCGGTTTCTACCTCGCCCGGCGCCCCCGCTCGGCGCTGGCGTTGGATTCGCGCCTCGGCCTTACCCCGTAATTCGCCTGACTCCGGCCCATCGCGCACCATATTCACCGAAGACCACAGTCAAGACCACAGTCACCGAACCAGTCGATCACCAGCAGAGGGATTCCACCCGCATGGCCAACAAGCCCAAGCGCTCCACCGGAGCCACCCCCGCCAACCCGGCTAACTCGCGCCAGGCCAAGATCCAGGCCGCCCAGAAGGCATCCGGTGGCGGCGGCGCCAACAAGATCACGATCGCCGGCATCGTCGCCGTGCTGGCGATCATCGCGATCGTCGGTGGGGTGATCTGGAGCCAGCAGAAGTCCAAGACCGACGCCGGTTCGGGCAACACCAAGCCGCCGGCCGCGGCCACCGTGGACGGTGGATACCGGGCCTTCGCCGATGTCAGCGCCAAGCCCAATGCGCCGGTGGTCACCGTGTTCGAGGACTTCCAGTGCCCCGCGTGCAAGGGGATGGAGTCGGCCATCGGCTCGACCATTTCCGGTCTGGCGAAGTCCGGTGACATCCAGCTCAACTACCACCTGATGAACTTCCTGGACGACAAGACCGGCGCCAAGCAGTCCACTCCGGTCGCCAACGCCGCCTTCTGCGCCGCCGACCAGGGCAAGTGGCAGGAGTTCCACGACGCCGCATACGCCGGCCAGATCGCCGAGGGCCAGAGCATCAGCACCGCCCAGCTCGAGGCCTTCGCCAAGACCGCGGGTCTGACCGGCACCGCCCTCGAGGACTGGCGCAAGTGCTCCGACGCCGGCAAGTACAACGCCTATATCGCCGACTCCAACAACTCCGCCGGCAAGGCCGGAGTCACCGGGACCCCCACCATCAAGATCGGCGACACGATGTACTCCGGCGACACCCTGGCGCCGCTGGCCACCCCGGAGGCCTTCACCAAGGCGATCGCCGACGCGACCAAGGGCTGATCCACCGTGCAGCGCTATCTCCCCAGCCCCACCGTGGGCGCCTGGCACCTGGATCCCTTGGCCATCCGGGGGTATGCGCTGTGCATCCTGGCCGGCATTGTCGTCGCGGTATGGATGTCGCAGAAGCGACTGGAAGACCGCGGCGGCAAGCCGGGCCAGGTGCTCGACATCGCCACGTGGGCGGTGCCCTTC
Organism: uncultured Nostocoides sp.; assembly: GCA_936931335.1. GTDB lineage: Bacteria > Actinomycetota > Actinomycetes > Actinomycetales > Dermatophilaceae > Nostocoides_A. The sequence goes on from CAKZIH010000141.1 coordinate 2,252, forward strand.
GGCATCGTCGGTGGCCGGATCTACCACCTGATCACCTCGCCGCAGGCCTATTTCGGTAAAGGCGGCCATCCCATGGACGCCGTGAAGATCTGGGAAGGCGGCCTGGGCATCTGGGGAGCGGTGGCTCTAGGCGCGGTCGGCGCCTGGATCGGCTGTCGACGCACCGGCGTGGACTTCTTGGAGTTCGCCAACGTCCTGGCGCCCGGGTTGGCCGTGGCGCAGGCGCTGGGTCGCTGGGGCAACTGGTTCAACAACGAGATCTACGGGCCGGCCACCGACCTGCCATGGGCGCTGCAGATCCACGAATGGGACACCGCGGCGGGCCACGCGGTCCGCGGCGCCGACGGGCAGCCGATCGTCTTGGGCTTCTTCCACCCGACCTTCCTCTATGAGGCGGTGTGGTGCCTGCTGCTGGCCATCGTCCTGCTGCTGCTGGATCGCCGCTTCGCCTTCGGCCCCGGCCAGCTATTCGGCGTGCTGCTCATGGGTTACACCATCGAGCGGCTGCTGGTGGAGAAGATGCGCACCGACCCGGCCAACCTCATTCTCGGCCAGCGGGTGAACGTCTGGACCTCGATCCTCGTCTTCCTTATCGGCCTGGCGATCTATCGGCGCGGCGGCCGGCGCAAGCGGGCCGCGGACGCGCTCGTCCCGCATTCTGAGAACAGGGTGACCGCATCCTAGGACGCTGAACTAGCCTGCATCGTCTCGGTGGCCGGCGCCGCTCACCGTCCCCCCCCGGCCGCGCCGGGGACCCCTGGCATGACGAGATGAGGACGGTGCCCATGGCTCGTTTCAGCGCTGAACCACACGACCAAGGCCTGTACCGCGGTGCTTTCGAGCATGACGCGTGCGGGGTGGCCATGATCGCAACCCTGCGCGGGCATGGGGGACACGACATCCTGCGGCACGCGCTGACCGCCCTGCGAAATCTCGATCACCGTGGGGCCACGGGTGCCGATCCGCTGGTGGGCGACGGGGCCGGCATCCTGACCCAAGTGCCGGACGCCTTCCTGCGCGCGGTCACCGGTTTTGTCCTGCCGCCGGCCGGCTCGTATGCGGTGGGCACCGCCTTCCTACCCCAAGAGTGCGACGAGCGCGCGCGCGTGATGGCTCGGATCGAGGACCTGGCCGACGAGGAGGGTATGGAGGTGCTCGGCTGGCGCCCGGTGCCCGTCGTCCCGGAATTCCTCGGCGACGCGGCACGGGCGGTGATGCCCTTCTTTGCGCAGGTCTTCCTCACCGCGGCCAACCGGACCCTGCGCGGGATCCACCTGGACCGGCGCGCGTACTGCGTGCGCAAGCGCGCCGAGCGGGAACTGGAGGTCTACTTTCCCTCGCTGTCGGCCCGGACGCTGGTCTACAAGGGCATGCTCACCACCACCCAGCTCGAACCCTTCTTCCCGGACCTGTCCGACGAGCGCTACTCCACCCGCCTCGCCCTGGTGCATTCCCGCTTCTCCACCAATACCTTCCCGAGTTGGCGGCGCAGCCACCCCTACCGGCTGATCGCCCACAACGGCGAGATCAATACCGTCCAGGGCAATCGCAACTGGATGGCAGCCCGGGAATCGCAGCTCACCTCCGATCTGATCCCCGGTGACCCCTCGCGCCTGTTGCCGATCTGCCCGCCCGGGGACTCCGACTCCGCCTCCTTCGACGAGGTCCTCGAACTCCTGCACCTTGGCGGGCGCTCACTGCCGCACGCCATACTCATGCTCATCCCCGAGGCGTGGGAGAACCATGCCGAGATGGATCCCGACCGGCGCGCCTTCTACGAGTTCAACTCCTTGGTCATGGAGCCCTGGGACGGGCCGGCCTGTGTCACCTTCACCGACGGCACCCTCGCCGGCGCTGTCCTGGACCGCAATGGGCTCCGCCCCGGTCGTTACTGGGTCACCGACGACGGTCTGGTGGTGCTCGCCTCCGAATCCGGCGTCCTGGACATCGCGCCGAAGCGGGTGGTGCACAAGGGCCGACTGCAGCCGGGCCGTATGTTCTTGGTGGACACCGCGCAAGGCCGGATCGTGCCCGACGAGGAGGTCAAGTCCCAACTCGCCTCGGAGCTGCCGTATGCCGATTGGCTGCACTCCGGCCTGATCCACCTGGGCGACCTGCCCGAGCGGGAACACATCGTGCATACCGCCAAGTCGGTCGCCCGCCGCCAGCAGACCTTCGGCTATACGCAGGAGGAACTGCGGCTGCTGCTCGCGCCGATGGCGCGCACCGCATACGAAGCCTTGGGGTCGATGGGCACCGACACCCCGATCGCGGTGCTCTCCACCCGACCGCGGCTGATCTTCGACTACTTCACCCAGTTGTTTGCGCAGGTCACCAATCCGCCCCTGGACGCCATCCGCGAGGAGTTGGTGACCTCGCTGGCTACCGCGATCGGCCCCGAGGGCAACCTCCTGTCCGCAGCATCCGCTCATGCCCGTCAGCTGGTGCTGCCGTTCCCGGTCATCGACAATGACGAGCTGGCCAAGATCGTGCACTTGGGCACTGACAACGGTCTGTCGTGGCCCGCCACATACGTGGTCCGAGGCCTGTATGAGGTGTCCGGCGGCGCCTCGGCGCTGGAGGCGCGGCTCGCCGAGATCTTCGATGAGGTGTCCGCGGCGATCGCCGGCGGGGCGCGCTTCGTAGTGCTCTCGGACCGCGACTCCGGGCGCGACCTGGCCCCCATTCCCTCGCTGCTGCTGTGCTCTGCGGTGCACCACCACCTGATCCGGGAGAAGACCCGCACCCAGGTCGGCCTGATCGTGGAGGCCGGTGACGTGCGCGAGGTGCATCACGCCGCCCTGCTTATTGGCTACGGCGCCGCCGCGATCAACCCCTATCTGGCCATGGAGTCCGTGGAGGACATGGTCCGTTCCGGGGTGCTGCGCGGGGTCACCGGTGAGGCCGCGGTGGCGAACCTCATTCGCGCCCTGGGCAAAGGCGTGCTCAAAGTGATGTCCAAGATGGGCATCTCCACCGTCGCCTCCTACCGCGGTGCGCAGGTGTTCGAGGCGATCGGGCTGTCCCAGGAGTTCATCGACCGCTATTTCACCGGCACCACCTCGCGCCTGGGCGGCATCGGTATGTCGGTCATCGCTGCCGAGATCACCGCGCGGCATTCGGCGGCCTATCCGCCCGAGGGGGTGCGTCTGCCAC
>CAKZIH010000142.1 GCA_936931335.1 uncultured Nostocoides sp.
GCTGCAGCCGCGCGGCGGCGGCGCGGCTGCGCGCCAGCGCGCCGGTGGCCTCGGGCAGCGTGGCGGTGACCTCGCCCAGCGCCAACGGGATCAGCAGCAATAGGGCCGCCAGCGGCCGACTGACCGGCCCGCCGACCTGGGGAAGCAGCAGCAGGGCGGAGGCGGCCGTCGCCGCGCCCACACTGAGCAGCACCAGTGCCGCGCCCAGGGCCCGTATGTCGCCCTGCCGCCCCGCGGCCCGCTCCACCCGTTCGTGCGCCGCAGACAGCCACGCGGAGGCGTCCTCACCCGCACCGATCGCGGCCAGCTCACCGGCGTTGGAGGTGACCAAGGCAGCCACCCGGGTGGCCTCGGCGCGCGCCCCAAGGCCCTCGACCTGGGCGGCCGACTCGAGCCGGGCGAGCAGGACGACGATGGCGGCCAGCACCAGGGACAGGACGGCCGGGATGAGGGCGGCGGGCGGCCATACGGCCAGGGAGACGACGATGGCGACCACGGCTCCGAAAGCCGCCGAGACCAACGGGACCACCACCCGGACTTGCGCTTCGACCTCGTCGTCGAGGTCGCGCACGGCGGCGGTGAGGACCTCGCTGCGGGCACGCCGGCCCAGCCGCGCGGGGGCAAGGGGGATGAGCCGGCGGTAGGTGTCGACGCGGGCGTCGGCCAGATCACCGAGGGCGGCGTCATGGGAGCGCAGGCGCTCGGCATACCGGAACACGGGGCGCCCAATGCCGAAGGTGCGCACGCAGACGATGGCGACAAGCAGGGACAGGATGACCGGCCGGGTGGAGGCTTGCACGATGAGCCACCCGCTGGTGGCGGTGAGCGCCACCCCACAGGCCAGCGCCAGACCGCCGAGCAGACCGGCACCGCGCAGCCGGCCGGAGAACCTCAGGCCGCGGTGCGTCACCGGATCGCCCCCACGGTCGCGGCAGCCTTCGCGGCCGGAATCGCCAGGTGTGCATCGGCCCATTTGAGGAGTTCGGGGCGGTGGCTGACCACGATCACGGCGCGCTCGCGAGCGAGCTCGCACAGCAGCCGGTTGATGGCCACGCTGCCGGCCGGGTCGAGATGCGCCGTCGGTTCGTCCAGGAGCAGGACGTTGGCGCCACTAAGGATGGCGCGGGCCAGCCCCACCCGGGCGCGCTGCCCCGCCGAGAGACCGAAACCGTTGTCGCCCAGCGGCAAATTTAGACCCTCGGGCCGGCTGCGGATCAACTCGCCCAGGCCGACGGCGTCCAGACTCGCCCACAGTTGGGCATCGGTGGCGGTGCGCGCGGGACCGAGGCGGAGGTTCTCGGCGAGCGTGGCGGCGACGAGGAAGGGCCGCTGCGTGAGCAGGTGGCGATCCGCGGTGCCACTGAGTTCGCCGCCGGTGGGCGCGCGCAGCCCGGCGAGGAGTTCGAGCAGCGTGCTCTTGCCCGCCCCCGAGGGCCCCGTGATCACGCTGAGCCCGGGGTTCGGAAGGGTGGCGCTGAGCCCGTCCAGGACACACCGATCGCGGCCGGGATAGCGATATCCGATGTCCCGCAACAAAACCCCGGGCCGGTATGCGGCGCCGGCCGACGACATACCGGCAGCTCGCGTGGTAGCGGCGGGCGGGGCGGCAGCGGGCATCCGGGCGGCAACGGCGGGGGCTGCGAGTTCGTCGAGGATCTCCGCGAGCGCGGCGGCGCCATCGGCGCTGTTGTGGAACTCCGCGCCCACCCGGCGTACCGGCCAATACACCTCGGGCGCGAGCAGAATCGCCGCCAACCCCGTGCGCAGGTCGAGGCTGCCACCGGCCAGGCGCAAACCCACGGCAACGGCGACGATCGCCACGGACAGGGTGGCCAGGAGTTCCATCGCGGCCGAGGACAGGAAGGCCAGACGCAGCGTCCGCATGGTCGCCGCCGCATGCTGTCGGCTGACCCGGCCGATGGTTTCGACCTGGGCCTCGGCGCGCCCATAGTTGACCAGGGTCGGCAACCCGCGCACCACATCGAGGAAATGCCCGGACAGCCGACTCAAGCTCCCCCACCGGCGCCGGGTGTCCTCGGCGGTGGTGGCACCGATGAGCGCGGCGAAGATCGGCAGCAGAGGCACGGTGAGCACGGCGATGAGCGCGCTCAGCGGATCCACCACGACCATGGTCACCAGCGCGAATGCCGGCAGCACCACCGCGGACACCAGCGCCGGCAGGAAACGCGCGACATACGCCTCGATCGCGCTCGCCCCCTGACCAGCGAGCACCAGTGCGCGCTCCGGATCGGGGCGCTCATCGGCGGACCGGGTCAACCAACCGGTGAGCAGCCGCTCGCGCAGCCGTATGGAGATCCGCGCCCCCGCGCGCGCCGCCCATGCCTCCCCGGCGGCCGAGCAGACTGCCCGGGCCACGAACGCCAGCACGGTCAGCGCTAGGGGCAGGGCCAGCGGGCGGCGGTCGACCAGGTCGGTGACTAACCAAGCGATCGCGAGGGCCTGGGCGATGGTGGCGACCCCCGTACAGATCCCCAACCCGCCCAGTCCCAGGACCGCCGAGCGGGCCCCGGGCGACTCGGAAAGCAGCCGGGGATCGACGGGTCTCACGCGAGCGCCGCCGGCCGCCGGCTCGGAGCCGACCGCCGCGGCAGGTTCAACGACCGAGGCGGCCATCAGACGGCGCTGTGCGCCTCGGGGATGTGCTGGGTGCCGATGCGCCGGCGGAACACCCAGTAGTTCCAGGCCGTGTAGGCCAGCGCCACCGGGGTGAACACCAGCGCGGCGCCGGTCATGATCTTCAGCGTCAACTCGGTGCTCGCGGCATTCGTCGTGGTCAGCGAGGTGCCATCCGCCAGCGTCGTGGGCATGACATTCGGGAAGAGCATGACGAAGTAGGTGACCACGACCAGGACGATGGTCGCGGAGGTCCCCACGAAGGCCTTGCCCTCCGCGCCCTTGGTGTTGCAGTAGATCGCCGCGAGCAGGCTGACCGCAGCCAGCACGGTGGTCACCCACGAGGCCGGCTTGCCGCTCTCCACGCCCAGCCACACCAGCAGGATCACGGCGAGGACCGCGGTCACCAGACCCGCCTTGGTGGCGATCCCGCGCGCCTCGTCGCGCAAGGGTCCGGTGGTTTTCAGCGCCACGAAGTGCGACCCATGGGTCAGGCAGAGCGCGGTGAGCGTGATGCCACCGAGCAGGCTGACTGGGTTGAGCAGGGTGAAGAGGTTGCCGGTAAACTCCATGTTCTTGTCGATCGGCAGGCCGTGCACGAGGTTGGTCAGCGCGGTGCCGATGAGCAGCGGCGGCAACAGCGAGCCGAGGTGGATGCATCGGTCCCAGCCGCGCTTCCAGGTCATCGAGTCGCGCTTGCCGCGGTATTCGAAGCCCATATTGCGCACGATCAGCGCCACCAAGACCAGCAGCAGCGCGAGGTACATGCCGGAGAACATCGTCGCGTACCAGTGCGGGAAGGCCGCGAAGGTCGCGCCGCCGGCGGTGAGCAGCCATACCTCGTTGCCATCCCAGAACGGGCCAATCGTCGTATAGAGCACCCGCCGGCGCTTCTCCGCGTCGGCCGCGTCGAGGCCTGCGCTCTCCCGGCCCAGGATCGCGCCGAGCATGCCGACGCCGAAGTCGAAGCCCTCGAGGACGAGGAAGCCGGTCCACAACAGGCCGATGAGGATGAACCAGATGGTCGTGAGTTCCATTGTGTGTCAATCCTTTCGGCTCAGTAGGAGAAGGCGAGCTGGTCTTCGTCGGCGACCCGGGCGACCGGCTCATAGGGCTCGGCACCGCGGCGGATGTAGTCGAGGAAGAGCTTCACCTCGACCACGGCGAGGGCGCCATACAGCAGCGTGTAGACGATCATCGAGATCCACACATCCGTCGTGGAGACGCTCGGGCTGACACCGGTGGAGGTGACCATGGTGCCGAAGACCGCCCACGGCTGCCGGCCGACCTCCGTGAAGATCCAGCCGAAGCTGTGCGCCAGGACGGTGGCCAAGGGGGTGAGGATCAGCACCGGTTTCACCCAGCCCGCGGTCGGCACCCGGCCGCCCCGCAGCGCGAACAGGGCCCAGGCGGCGACGGCCGCGGCGAAGAGCCCGGCGCCGATCATCAGCCGGAAGTTCCAGTAGGACATCGGGATATTCGGCACATAGGTGGGCGCCGCGGTGTAGTTGGTCTCCTTGCCAGACAGGTCCTTGATCATCACCGCCTTGTCGCCACCGTCGGCGAATGCCGCACGGTAGTCGCGCTCGATCTCATTGATCCCGTGGATCTTGCCGGAGAAGCTGCCGGTGCCCAGGAAGGAGAGTAGGCACGGGATCTCGATGATGTTCTTGGCGTCCGAGCCGTCGAGCTTGCCGACGGTGAGCACGGAGAAGTTCGCGCACTCGCCATCCGGCGGGGTGTCGTAGAGGGCCTCGGCCGCAGCCATTTTCATCGGCTGGACCTCGGTCATGATCTTGCCCTGGATGTCACCGGTGATGGCGACCGCCAGCCCGGCGACCAGCGTGGTGATCGCGCCGAGTCGAACGGCCTTGCGCCACATCGGCACGTCCTCGCGGATGTCGAAGTCCCGACCCTCGTGCAACCGTCGCTCAGGTTCGGTGGCGGCGCCGGCATGGGCCTGGCGCATCTTGTAGAGCGCGACCGACATGACCATGGCGCCACCGACCATGTATGCCCCGGCCACCACGTGCGGGAAGGTCACCAACTGCACCTTGTTGAGCAGCACCGCGACGAAGTCGGCCATCTCGGCGCGCCCGGTTTGCGCGTTGAGCCGGTAGCCCACCGGGTGCTGCATGAAGGAATTGGCCGCCAAGATGAAGTATGCCGAGAGCACGGTGCCGATGTGCACCAGCCAGATGCACGCATTGTGCAGCTTCTCAGGGATCCGCCCCCAGCCGAAGATCCACAGGCCCAGGAAGGTGGACTCCATGAAGAACGCGAGCAGGGCCTCGAAGGCCAGCGGCGCACCGAAGATGTCCCCGACGAACCGGCTATAGCTCGACCAGTTCATCCCGAACTGGAACTCCTGCACGATGCCGGTGACCAGGCCCAGGGCGAAGTTGATGACGAAGAGCTTGCCGAAGAACTTCGACAGGCGCAGATACTCCGGATTGCGGGTGCGCAGGTATGCCGTATGCAGACCGGCCACCAGCGCGGACATCCCGATCGTGATCGGGACGAAGAAGAAGTGATACACGGTGGTGATGGCGAATTGCCATCGGGCGAGATCCAAAGCGTCCATCGGCGACAGGCTCCGGTCGGTGGGGTGAGTAGGGGGTTCCGCAGCTCCGATACTACGACCGGTAGTAGATGCCCTAACCACCACCCCCGGGGGCATGCCGGGGCTGAAAACCGCAGATGCGGCGACCGGAAAACCGGCCGCCGCACCCGTACCTATGTGCCGGAGTCAGGCCCCGTGGCACATCTTGAACTTCTTGCCCGAGCCACAGGGGCACGGGTCGTTGCGGCCGGTGTTGGCCAGCTGCGCCTCGCTCAGGCGCACCGGCGGGGCGGCCTCGTCGTGCTCCTCGATCCCGCCGGTCTCATCCGGTGCCGAATAGTGCAACTGCTGGGGACGGCTGGCCTCGTCCAGGCCCTTGGCTCGGATCTCCGGGCGGGCCCCGGCCTGCTCGGGAGTCGCCCCGGCAGCACTCTCGGCGCCGTCCATCCCGCGCAACATCTCGCCGATCGCCACCGGCTGCAGCGGGGCGGGCGCCTGGGCCGGGGCGTCGACCTGCACCTCGGCGTTGAAGAGGAAGCCGACGCTCTCCTCCTTGATCGCCTCATTCATGGACTCGAAGAGGTTGTATCCCTCGCGCTGGTATTCCACGAGCGGGTCGCGCTGGGCCATCGCGCGCAGGCCGATGCCCTCCTTGAGGTAGTCCATCTCGTAGAGGTGCTCGCGCCATTTGCGGTCGAGCACGGAGAGGATGACCCGCCGCTCCAACTCGCGGGTGACCTGCTCGCCGAGGGCGGCCTCGCGGGCGTCATACGCGTGGTGGACATCGGAAACCAGTTCCTCGCGCAGGCTGTCCGCGGTGAGCCCCGCGACGCCATTCGCCGCCGAGACCACGCCCTGCTGGCTGACCCCGACCGGATAGAGCGCCTTGAGCGCGGCCCACAAGCGGTCCAGATCCCAGTCCTCCGGGAAGCCCTCGGCGGTCTCGGAGTCGACATAGCCCTCGACGACGGTGGTCATGAAGTCGCGCACCTGTTCCTCGAGGTCCTCCCCCAGGAGCACCCGGCGGCGCTCGTCATAGACGACCTCGCGCTGGCGGTTGAGCACGTCGTCGTACTTGAGGACGTTCTTGCGGATCTCGTAGTTCTGGCCTTCGATCTGGCTCTGCGCGCTCTCAATCGAACGAGAGAGCAGCTTGCCCTCGATCGGGGTGGCGTCGTCCATCCCGGTCGAGCTCATCACCCGGTCCACGAAACCGGCGTTGAACAACCGCATCAGGTTGTCCTGCAGCGAGAGATAGAAGCGCGACTCCCCCGGGTCACCCTGACGGCCGGAACGCCCGCGTAGCTGGTTGTCGATGCGCCGGCTCTCGTGGCGCTCGGTGCCCAGCACATAGAGACCGCCGAGTTCGGTGACCTCCGCGTGCTCGTCGGCGACCTGCTGCTCGGCGGCGACCAGCGCGTCGTCCCAGGCCGCCTCATACGCCTCGGGGGTTTCCTCGGGGTCCAGGCCGCGCGCCTTCAGCGCCGCGACCGCCCGGAACTCGGGGTTACCACCGAGCATGATGTCGGTGCCTCGCCCGGCCATATTGGTGGCCACGGTGACGGCGCCCTTGCGGCCCGCCTCGGCGACGATAGCCGCCTCGCGCTCATGCTGCTTGGCGTTCAGCACCTCGTGCGGGATTCCCTTGCGCCGCAAATGATCCGAGAGGTATTCGGACTTCTCCACGGACACCGTGCCGACCAGCACCGGCTGACCCTTGCGGTGGCGCTCGGCGATGTCCTCGACGACCGCCTCATACTTGGCTTCCTCGGTGCGGAAGACGAGGTCGGGCTGGTCGACGCGGATCATCGGCCGGTTAGTCGGGATCGGCACCACGCCGAGTTGGTAGATCGAATGCAGTTCGGCCGCCTCGGTCTGGGCGGTACCCGTCATACCGGACAGGGTGTCGTACATCCGGAAGTAGTTCTGCAGGGTGATTGTGGCCAGGGTCTGGTTCTCATTCTTGATCTCCACACCCTCCTTGGCCTCGATCGCCTGGTGCATACCGTCGTTGTAGCGGCGGCCGGACAGCACGCGGCCGGTGTGCTCGTCGACGATCATCACCTCGCCATTGCGGATGATGTAGTCCTTGTCGCGGTGGAACAGCTCCTTGGCCTTGATCGCGTTATTGAGGTAGCCGATGAGCGGGGTATTGACCGCTTCATAGAGGTTCTCGATGCCGAGGAAATCCTCGATCTTGTCGATACCACTCTCCAGCACCCCGACGGTCTTCTTCTTCTCGTCGACCTCGTAGTCGCCCAGGCCGGACTCGAACTCACCGCGGCGCAGGCGGGTGACCATACGGGCGAACTCGGCATACCACTTGGTGGCCGCATCGGCCGGGCCGGAAATGATCAGCGGGGTGCGCGCCTCGTCAATGAGGATGGAGTCGACCTCGTCGACGATCGCGAAGTTGTGGCCGCGCTGCACCAATTCTTCGATGCTCCACGCCATATTGTCGCGCAGATAATCGAAGCCGAATTCGTTATTGGTGCCATAGGTGATGTCTTTGGCATATTCGGCCCGGCGCTGCTCGGGGGTCATATGCGACAGAATGCAGCCGGTCTCCAGGCCGAGCATCCGGTGGATACGGCCCATCAACTCCGACTGATATTCGGCGAGATAGTCGTTGACCGTGATGACGTGCACGCCCTTGCCGCTGAGGGCATTGAGGTAGGACGGCAGGGTCGCCACCAGCGTCTTGCCCTCACCGGTCTTCATCTCCGCGACATTGCCCTGGTGCAGCGCCGCGCCACCCATGAGCTGGACGTCGAAGTGGCGCTTGCCAAGGGTGCGCTTGGACGCCTCGCGCACGGCGGCGAAGGCCTCCGGCAGCAGGGTGTCGAGGCTCTCACCGTCGGCGATCCGCTTCTTGAAGGTGTCGGTCTCACCGCGCAATTCGGCGTCGGTGAGCTTCTCGAAGTCTTCCTCGAGGGCGTTGACGGCCGCGGCGACGCCTTCCAACCGCTTGACCACACGCGACTCACCGGCACGCAGAATGCGTTCGACGATCTTGGGCACGGGGTGACTCCTCATCCTTCCCGGGGAACCCGCCTAGCCTAGTCGAGCCCACCGACGCCCCCAACGCCTCCGTCCGGGCGTCGAGTTGCCGCGCGGATATTCGATTGAGCCGTGTCGGCGGATGCCGCAGGCTTGTCCGTATGTCGTTCCCCGCCTGCGTCCCCGAACTCACCGATGGCGTGGTGCGCCTGCGCGCCCACGCCGAGGGCGATCTCGACCGGATTGTCGAGCAAGCGAGCGACCCGGAGAGCCTGCGCTGGACCACCGTGCCGCAGCCGTATGGGGTGGAGCAGGCCCGCGAGTTTCTTGACCTGATCCGGACCAATTGGGAGGGCTCGGGCAGCAACCTGATGTGGGCTCTGACCGATGCCAACGACCCCGAGGACAGCTTCCAGGGCACCATCGATATCCGCTCACGCGGCGGGGGCCTCGCGGCGGTCGGCTATGGCCTGCACCCGCAGGGCCGGGGCCGGCACCTGATGGCGGGTGCGCTGCGCCTGGTGCGGGACTGGTGGTTCGACAACCAGGGCGGGGCTCGGCTGACCTGGGCCGCTTTCGGCGGCAACCTCGGCTCCTGGGCGGTCGCCCGCGCCGCGGGTTTCCGCTTCGAGACGGTGAACCCGCGCTGCGCCACCCTGCGTACCGGCGAGATCGTCGACGAATGGCACGGCTCGATCGACGCCGGCGACCCCCGCGAGCCGGGCACACCCTGGTTCACCCCGCCCCGGATCGCGGCCGGCCCGGTCGTCCTGCGGGACTGGCGCGAGGAGGACCTGGCGGCGATCGAGCCGCACGATCACCCGAGTCACTGGCTGCCGGCGCGCGGCATACCGGATCCGGGCAGCTTCCCGGCCTGGCTGGCGCGCCGGCGGATGTATGCGGCCCGCGGCGCGGTGCAGGGCTGGTGCATCGCCGACGCCGCCAACGACACGGCGCTCGGTGATGTGGCGGTCTTCGCGACCGGCGATGCGCTCACGGTGGGTGGCACCGGGAACCTCGGCTACTGGCTCTCCCCCAGCGCACGGCGCCGGGGCCTGCTGACCCCCGCCGTGCACGCCGCGGTGGCGCACGCCTTCGCTCCGGTGGCTCCTGGTGACCTCACCGGCGCCTCGGGGCTGGGACAGCGCCGGCTGGTCGCCGAGACGGCCGCCGACAATGCCGGCAGTAACCGCGCCCTGGAGCGCGCGGGATTCACGGTATGGGGTGAGGAGGCTGCCGCGGACGCCCCCGATGGCAGCGTCGGCCCGGCCCGCCACTGGGAGTTGCTCAACCCAACGGCTTGATCCCTCAGCCCGGCTGAGCCACCTGGCCCAGCCCGAGGAAGCTGGCGAGCTGCTTCAGTTCGGCGGTCAACTCGGCCCGGTCCAGCGCGCCGCCGCGGCCCGCCTCCCAGGTGATCCGTTGTGCCACAAGGGTGTCCGCGCTGCGGTCCGACTTCAGATCCGCCCGGCCGATGAGCTCGTCGCCGAGCAGGAAGGGCAGCACGTAGTAGCCGTGCACCCGCTGCGGTGCGGGCACATAGATCTCCAGCCGGTAGTCGAAGCCGAAGATCGCGGCTACGCGGTCGCGCTGCCATACCAGGGAGTCAAAGGGGCTGAGCAGGGCCCGGGCGTCCACCCGTCGCGGCCGGCGCGCCCGCGCATGCAGGTATGCCGGGCGGTGCCACCCCTCGATGGTGGCCGGGATCAGGGCCCCCGCATGGACCAGTTCGGCGATCGCCACCTGGGCCGGCGCCGGCGGCAGGCGGAAGTAGTCCCGCAGGCATTGCGCACTGCCCACCCCGTGCGCGCGGGCGGCGATCTCGATGAGCCGCCGGAAAGCCTCGGGCTCGTCGGGTCGCAGCGTCGGGTCCACGGCCGCCGCCCGGTGGGCCGGCGGGAAGACGCGCTCCAGGGCGTCATACCGGCGCTCGAACTGGCGGGTCCGCCCGGCCGAGCCGATCTCGCCGGCCCAAAACAGGTGCTCGAGCGCATTCTTGACCAGGGACCAGTTCCAGCCCCAGTGCTCGCGTTCGCGGGGGACGTCGTGGGCGAGCGCGGCCTCGGTCTCCCGCGAGGTCAGCGGGCCGCGGGCCTGGATCTCGGCGCGCACGGCGGCGACCAGTTCGGGATGTTCCCGGGCGACGCGCTGCATACCGCCCCAGGCGTCGGTCTGCGCGCGCCGCATCCGGAAGTCGAGCAGCGGCCAGGTGGCCGGCGGGATCAGCGAGGCCTCATGCGCCCAATATTCGACCAGCCGCCGCGGCGCCCGGTCGCGGCAGCGGTCGAGCAGGTCCGCGTCATACGGGCCGAGGCGGGAGTAAAAGGGCAAATAGTGGCTCCGGGCAAGGACGTTGACGCTGTCGATCTGGATCACGCCGACGGTGTCGATCACCCGCTGCAGATCCCGGATGCCGGGTGGGGAGGCGCTGCGCGCTCGCCCAAAACCCTGGGCGGCCAGGGCGATCCGGCGCGCCTGGGCTCGACTCAGACGCACCGGATGCACCCGGTCAGCCTAGGAGACCGCGGCCTCCTGACCGGTCGCGGAGTCGAGGTGGATTACCCCGTACTTCCACCCGTGGCGCCGGTAGACCACGCTCGGTTGGCCGGTGTCGCTGTCGCAGAACAGATAGAAGTCATGGCCGACGAGTTCCATCTCGGCCAGGGCGTCGGAGAGGGTCATCGGCGGGCTGGTGTGCACCTTCTCGCGGACCTCGATCGGGCAATCTCCGGTGGCCCCGAAGAGGTCCGGTTCGGCGGCGGCCTCGTCGCTTGCCGGCTCGGCCTCCACCGGGGCCGGCGCGGGCGCCAGGGCTGGCTCGAGTTTGGCGCCGCGGGTGCGGGAGACCCGGCGGCGGTCGTGGGCGCGGCGCAGGCGTTCGGTGAGCTTGTCCAATGCCAGCTCGAAGGCGGCGAATTTGTCGTCGTGGCAGGCCTCCGCGCGCACCACCGGCCCGCGGGTATGGCAGGTGATCTCCACCCGCTCGCCGCACTGGGTCTTGCTGCGGTGCGGCTCATGACTGACCAGGACCTCGAGTCGGGTGGCTCGGGGATCGAGATGTTCGACCCGGCTCATCCGTTCGCTCACGTGCTCGCGGAACTTGTCGGTGATGCTCTGGTGACGGCCCGAAACGACAACATCCATGATGACTCCTGGAGGTGAAAAGTGACGTGCGAGAGCGGGTTTGCGGTCCTACCGCCGGCTACTCGATCGCCTCACCTCCTCGGTGCGGCGAAGACAACGTCGTCCCATGACCAGACGCTAGCCCATTGTTCTAGCCTCTGGGCGGCAGTCGCGGGGTCGCCGCGAGTGTCACGCAACCGGCCAGCCGTATGCCGCCCGCGCGCACCGTGGCGACCGCCTCGGCCATCGTCGCTCCGGAGGTGAGTACGTCGTCGACGAGGATCACCCCGGCGCGCGGCCGGCCGGTCAGCCGCATCGCCCCGGCGATATTGCGTCGC
>CAKZIH010000143.1 GCA_936931335.1 uncultured Nostocoides sp.
AGGCGGATTCCGCCAGCAGGGTGGCTTCGGCCAGGGAGGTATGGGCGGTTTCGGCGGGGGCTACGGCGCCCCGCGCGGGCCGCAGCCCGGGCGGGACATCCAGGCCTCGACGACGTTGAGTTTCCACGACGCGGTCACCGGTGCCACGGTGACGCTGAGCGGACTGGACGGCCAGCGGATCACCGCGCGCATACCCGCCGGGGTGAAGGACGGGCAGCGGATCAAGCTGCGCGGCAAGGGCGGCGAGGGCGACCCGGGCGCACCCAAGGGCGACCTGATCCTCACCGTGAAGGTCGACTCGCATCCGGTCTTCGGCCGGGACGGCAACAACCTCACGATCGACCTGCCGGTGACCTTCGCCGAGGCGGCCCTCGGCGCCACCGTGGCCGTGCCCACGCTCGACGGCAAGTCCGTCAAGGTGCGCATCGCCCCGGGGACCCCCTCCGGGCGGGTGCTGCGGGTCAAGGGTCGCGGCGTAGCCACCAAGTCGGCGACCGGCGACCTGCTGGCCAAGGTCACGGTTGTCGTGCCCGAGAAGCTCTCCGACGAGGCCAAGGCCGCCGTCGAGGTGTTGCGGGCCGACCAGGGCGACGCCGACCCGCGCGCCGACCTCTTTGCCCGGGCGTCGTCGTGAGCTCGCTCTCCGACGTCTTCCACCCCGAGGACCAGACCCCCGTCTTCGTCATCTCGGTGGCGGCGGAGCTGGCCGGTATGCATGCGCAGACCCTGCGCCAGTACGACCGGCTGGGTCTGGTGACGCCCTCCCGTACCCGGGGTGGCGGCCGCCGCTACTCCGCGCGGGATATCGCCACCCTGCGCGAGGTGCAGCGTCTCTCCCAGGAGGAGGGCGTCAGCTTGGCCGGCATCCAGCGGATCATGGAACTGGAGCACCAGGTCGATGCCCTGCGTGCGCGGGTTGCCGACCTGACCGAGCAACTGCATACGGCGCAATTGCGCAATGGTACCCGCATCTTCGCGGTGGGCACCGCGGGTGAGGCGGTCATGCTGCGCCCCGGCCAGCGGCCGAGCCGCGGCGGGTCGCAGGCATTGGTCCTCTGGGACCCACGCGACTGAGACTGTTCAGCGACTTATCCGAACGGGCTGGATGCTTCGGCATCCGGCCCGTTCGGCTGTCCGCCTCCACCTGGGGTTGCCACCGTCTTGGCCGCGCACTGCCCGGCCGCCCGCTGAATTGACCTGCTATTCGGCGCTCACCCGCCCGTATGCCGTGAGCGCCGCGAGATTGCGCACTACCAGCGTGCCGCGCCATTCGGGCTCGGCCACGCGCCATGCCTCGGCGTGCTCGCCGCCGCCCCAGTTCCAAAATGGCGCCCAGGAACCATCCGGCTCCTGATCGGCGATCGCGGCCTCGAGCGCGCTCTCGATCTCGGACGCAAGGACCGGCGCCAGCGGATGGGTCGGGGACGGCGCAATCCAGAGCGGATGGATCCCGTATGTCGTGTACCCGCCCTCGGTGCGCAGCACCCGCTCCGGCAGCACCGCGCTCAGATAGTCGACGACCTCGGCGCGAACGTCTGCCGGGGTCGCGGACTCGCCGGCGAAGTGCGCGAGCGCGTCGTGGGCGTTGACCTCCTCCGCGGCCACCCCCGCGCGCACCACCTGCCGGGTCTGCTCGGTCAACCGGTCGAGCAGTTCCGCGGGCACCGAACCCCCGGCGGCGTGATGACGCCAGAGGTGCGCGGTGATTGCCACCCCGGGGTTGGCCACGAAGCCGTCGAAGGTCGCCGCGAGCTGCCCCGGTTCGCGTTGGTCCCACCACGGCGCATGGGGGCTTGCCTGAGCACTGGGCGGCAGGAACGGCCATACGGCCCGGCCCGCGTCATCCTCCTCGACGTGCGCGAGCAGCCAATCGCACGCCTGGGCCACCAGCGGATGGTCGCCGGGCGCCTCGTGCATCCGGAGAATGTCGAGCGCCGTCAGCGTCGCCAGGACGCTCGCCTCGGGCGCGCGGCAGTCCGACTCCAGCGCCCGCCCAAAACCCCCGTCATCGACCTGGAAGTCCCGCAACGCATCGACCAGTTCCTCGATCGACGTCCCATCGAGCAGACATCTCAACCGGGCCCGCGCCAGCGGGCGGGCGGCGGTGGCGACATACGTCCGGGCCCGGTCCACGGCCGCGGCGGTGAGCATTGACGTCATACCTCGCGACCCTAGCCACCCCGTCCGACAGCTCGCCCACCAGGCAAAACGGCCCCACCCCGAAGCGTGTTCGGGGCGGGGCCGTTGTGCCAAGCGGGGTTAGGCGGGTTGCGCCTCGGCGGCGGCCACCGGGGCCGGTTCGGTCGGTGCGGAGTGCACCTGCGGCTTGGGCAGGCTGGTTCCTTCGATGTCCACATTGGGGACCAGGCGATCCAGCCACGCCGGCAGGCGCCAGGCGCGCTCGCCGAGCAGGTGCATGATCGCCGGGGTCAGCGTCATACGGACCAAGACGGCGTCGACCAGCACACCCACCGCCAGCCCCAGACCGATCGGCCGGATCATCGTCAGGTGGGAGAAGACGAACCCACCGAAGACCGAGAACATGATGAGCGCGGCCGCGGTGACCACCTTGGCGCCGTGGCTGAACCCGGTGATCACCGCGTCGCGAGCCCGCTGGCCGTGGACATAGGACTCCCGCATCCCGGAGACCAGGAACATCTGATAGTCCATCGCCAGGCCGAAGAGCACGCCGATGAGGATGATCGGCATGAAGGACAGGATCGGCCCGGGCTGGTTGACGCCGAAGATCGCGGACAGCCATCCCCACTGATAGACGGCCACGGTCACCCCAAACGCCGCGGCCACCGAGAGCAGGAAGCCCAGGGTCGCCACCACCGGCACCAGCAGCGAGCGGAAGACCAGCATCAGGATGATGAGGGATAGCCCGATGACGGTGATCAGATAACGCGGGAGGGCATCGCCCAGTCGCTGGGAGATCTCGATATTGGCGACCGTCTGTCCGGTCAGGCCCATCTCGGCACCGGTCTGCGCCGACAGGAACTCCATGGTGTTTTGCAGGCCGTGGACCATGTCCACCGTCTCCGCGTCCGCCGGTCCCGAATTGGGGACCACCTGCAGCGCGACCACATCCTTCTCCGGCGAGATGCCGGCGACGACCACGCCCTTAACGCCCGGCTGGTTGGCCAAGGTGGTGGTCAACTTGCCGGTCAGGCGGTTCA
Source organism: uncultured Nostocoides sp. (assembly GCA_936931335.1). Classification (GTDB taxonomy): domain Bacteria; phylum Actinomycetota; class Actinomycetes; order Actinomycetales; family Dermatophilaceae; genus Nostocoides_A. The sequence continues at coordinate 3,180 of CAKZIH010000143.1, forward strand.
TCGCGGTCTCATTGGTGACCGGCGCCTTGAGGTGCGCGACGGCGAGGACCGGACCGTTCATACCCGGCCCGAAGTTGTCGGCGATCGTCTCGTATGCCGTTGCCGCGGTGCTGCCCTTGGGCTCCGAGCCACCGTCCGGCAGCCCGAGTCGCAGGGTGGTCGCCGGCCAGGCGAGGACGCCGACCAGGGCGACCACGCCGAGGATGGTGAGCCAGGGGCGGCGGGTGACCGCACGGGCATACCCGCTGCCGTGCTCCTCTTCGTGCTCCGCCTCGGGGATCGCCCGCGTCGCGTGGTCGCCCGGGGTGGAGTAGCCGGTGTCGCGCCAGGCTCGCCGGGAGGCGACGCGGGGTCCGATCAGCCGCAGCATGGCCGGGGTGACGGTGATCGCGACCAGCACCGAGACGGCCACGGTGCCGGCGGCGACCAGGCCCATCTGGGTCAGGATCGGCAGACCCGAGAGCGTCAGCGCGGCCAGGGCGATGACGACCGTGGTGCCCGCGAAGGTGACCGCGCCCCCGGCCGTGCCCACCGCGGTGGCGATGGAGTCACGCAGGTCCACCCCGTGCAGGTACATCTGCCGATGGCGGTTGACGATGAAGAGCGCGTAATCGATCCCGACCGCCAGACCCAGCATCAGCGCCAGCGCCGGGGTCATCTGGTTCATGTCGTAGAAGACGGTCAGCGCCATCGCGCCGGCCAGACCCACACCCACGCCGATGACCGCGCCGAGGATCGGCAGCCCGGCGGCCACCAGGGTGCCAAGCATGACGAGCAGGACCACCAGGGCGATGCACAGGCCGATGATCTCGCCCGGCCCGACCAGGGAGGTGTTGAGGACGATCTCGGAGGAGTAATAGGCACTCACTCCGGCATCGGCCAAGGCCTTGGTCTGCAGCGGGATCTGGTCGCGCACCTCGACGGGGATGGTCGGGGTCGGCTGGTCGAATTGGATCTGGCTGATGGCGACCTTGCCGTTCTCGCTGACCAGACGGGTGCCGCCGGTGGCGCGGAACTGGGATTCGCCATCGACATACTTCCGCCAGGCGGCGACCCACTCCTTGTCGCCCTTGGCCCACTCCCGCTCGCCCTTGGCTAGTTGGGCCTTGCCCTCCTCGACCTGGGCGCGCAGCCCGGCCAGCTCGGGGTCCTTGGGGTTGTCCTTCTCCATGAGCCGGATCAGACCCTCACCCTGGGCGACCTTGCTCGTGGCCTCGTCGAGCTCAACACGACTGTCGTCGAGCTGCTTGCGCCCGTCGTCGAGCTTGCGCTTGGCCTCGGCGAGTTGGTCCGCCGACTCGTCGATCTGCTTCTGGGTCTCGAAGGGATTGGTCACCTGGGTGACATGGTCGATGCTCGACCATGCGGTGATGGCGTGCTCGACCGCGGTGCGCTGCTCGGGCGTGAACGTGCCGTTCTCGCTCTCCAGCACCACGGTGCCGAAGCCACCGCGCAGGTCCGGTATGGCGTCCCCCAGCTCCCCGAGCACGCGCTCGTAGTCGCTGCCGGGGATGGAGAACTCGTTGGTGGTCGGCCGGCCAAGGGTCAACGCCCCTACGCCGACCAGGGCGAGCATCGCCAACCAGAACGCGAGCACGCGAGGGGCGTGATCGGCGCACCAGCGGCCGAGGCGGGAAAGCAGCAATGCCATGGCTATGAAGTCCTGAGAGTTGGTGGGAGTGTGCGTCAGTTGGTGGTGAGTACCGGGCGGGTCGCGCTGTCGAAGCCACGACGGACGGCACTCAGGCTTTGGGTGAGCAGGGCTCGCAGTTGGGCGACGCTCTCCTCGCTTAGTGAGCCGCCGGTGCGCTGCATCCAGACGGTGATCGCGGCGTGGGCGGCGGCGACCACGCCGTTGGCCAGACCGACGGCATAGAGCTCGTCCGAGCCGGCCGGGGTGCGGGTGCGAATGAAGTCGGCGAGCCAATCGACCCAGCCGCTCTTGGCGGCGTGCAGGATGGCGACGGCGTGCGGGTCGCCGGAGCCGAGGACGCCCAGGCGGGCCAAATGCTCCAGCATCAACTGCTCGCCGGGCGCCGTGGCGAGAGCTTCCAAGCTGTCCAGCAGGGAGAGATCCTGCGTGGCGCATTCGGCGATCCGGGTGCTGACCTGCGTGAACAGATCGGTAAGCCCGCGCACCAGCACCGATTCCACGCTGGGGAAGTAGTTGAAGAAGGTCCGGCGGGAGACCCCGGCGCGGTCGGCGATGGCATCCGCGGTCACTGCGGCTAGGCCGCCCTCGCCCACCAGTTCGTATGCCGCAGCCACCAGAGCGGCTTCGGTCTGGGCCCGCTTGATCTCACGCAGGCCGTGGGTGGGTGACGCCATACGGAAACCATGACATACGTGGTGCACGGTGTGCAAATTTGCCCGGCGTGCAGATGTATGGCGGCTGAACGTATGGTGCGCGTCAGCGCGTGGTGCCCTCGTCGGCGTAGATCACGGTCACCGTGGCGTACCCGAGCTGGCGGCCCAAGGCGGTGAGGAAGTCGCGGCCGTTCTCCCGGGCGGTGTCGCTCAGGCCGGACTCGGCCGCCGCCTGCTGCAGGGCGCGGACGGCCTCGGCATCGAGGCTCTCGCGCTGGGCCAGCGGGGTCCCGGCGAAGAAGTCGTTGATCCGGGTGCCCAGGCCGCGCTGCTGGGCGATGATCCGCGATTTGCCCTCGTCGATATTCGGGGAGGTCAACGTGGGCGCGGGGACGGTGATGGTGAGCGTGCTGGCGGCCTTATCTATGGCGATGTCCTTGTCCGCCAAGCCCTTGAGGTCGATCAGCGCGTCGATGCTGCCCTGATAGATCGCCACCCCGGTGTCGCCATCGAGCACATCGGGGATGGCCTTGTGGATGCCCAATTCGTCGTACCCGAAATAGACCGGCACCGAGTACGACCCGGTCGCCGCCCGCAGTTCCGCGGTCTTGCGGATCTCCAGCAGGGTGGAGTCCCCGGCATCCGGGGTCGGATCGCCGAAGAGCGCGTCGCGGACCTTGACCAGCGAGCCGGCGAAGAGCACCGCGAGTAGGGCCGCACCCGCCACGATGGCGGCGAGCGGGACCCACGTGCGTTGTCGAGCGGACGCAGCTGTCACGTGCATCAGTGAACCACCGCCGTGGGCATACGCTGGCGGGCGTGAGCGAGCACCTGCTGGTCTTCCCCGAGCGCGATGACGCCGAAGAGGTCGCTGAAGAGTTGCGCGAGGAGGGCTTCACCGAGGTCCGGGTCCTGCGTCAGCCGCTGGCCGGAGAGGACGATCCCGAGGCCGACGAGTGGGCGGTCTATGTCCGGGAGGCGAATATTGCCGACGAGAGCGGCCCGGTCGCCGGCGGCCTGCGCGCGCGCTTCGAGTCCACCGCCAGCGAGCGCGGCGGGTGGTACGACCCCGAGCCCGAACCGCGCTACGCCACCGACTGACCGGTCACGTCGCGCCTGGCTGGAGGGCCGGTATGGCGCGGCGCACGGCATACCGGCTCGGTCGGTCCCGGCGGCGTGGGGACAAAGGGCGGTGCGCACGGGCGCGCCCGCTGCCTACGATGACCCGGTGACCGCACCGCAGGCGCCCCGGCCGGCCATCGTCCTGGTTTCCGCCAACCACTGCCCTCGCCTCGCCGAAGAATTCGGGCGGTATGCCCGTGACTACGAGCTGATCACCTCCCGCTCCATCGACGAAGCCATCTCGGCCACCATGGCCCTGACCCGACGCGGCGGGACGGTGGCCATGTTCGTCGCCGACTCGCGCCAGCCCGATGCCCAGGCGGGGATGGCGCTGCATACCTTGCGCTCGCTGGTACCGACCAGCCGCCGGGTGCTCTTCGCTCCGTTTGAGTACTTCCGCGAGGACATGGTCGCCATGCGCCCGGCGCTGGCCAAGGGCAAGGTCGACGCCTTCCTGCTCATGCCGCGTGGACCGCGCGACGAGGAGTTCCACCTGGCCATCGGGGAGCTGCTCAACGAATGGGGGGCCAGCGTCCCCGACCCGTTGGTGGACTCCATTCAGCTCGTCGCGCCGGAGAACTCCCGGCTGCTCACCGAGCTGCGCGAATATCTCTTCCGGATCGGGATCCCGGCCCGGGTCTATCCGCCGGACAGCGAGGTCGGCCGCGAAGTGATCGCGGCATACGGCGACGAACCGAGCTGGCCGCTGGTACGCAGCTTCGCCGCCGACACCGTGCTCGCCGCGACCTCGGTGCGCGATGTCGCCGCGCTGCTCTATGGCCGGCCTGACGACATCGAGGTCGACACCGTCGCCGACATCGTCGTCATCGGGGCGGGCCCGGCCGGCTTGGCGGCTTCGGTCTATGGCTCCAGTGAGGGCCTGACCACGGTCACCATCGAATCGGAGGCCATCGGCGGACAGGCGGGGACCTCGTCGATGATCCGCAACTACCTCGGCTTCCCGCGGGGGATCTCCGGCGGGAAACTCGCGCAGCGCGCCCGCGCCCAGGCCCTGCGTTTTGGCACCCGGTTCTTCACCGGCTGGCCGGTCACTGCGCTCAAACCTGGCGTCGACGGCGAACCCCACCTGGTCTGCACCGAGGGCGGGGAGATCCGTGCCCGCAGCGTGGTCATCGCGTGCGGGGTCGACTACCGCCGCCTCGACGTGCCGTCCGTGGAGGCGTATGTCGGGCGCGGCGTCAGCTATGGCGCGGCCATGGCCTCGGCGCGGGAGATGGAGGACGCTCATGTCCTCGTCGTCGGCGGCGGCAACTCCGCGGGGCAGGCCGCGGTCCACCTGGCGCGCTTCGCCCGCTCGGTAACCATCCTGGTCCGGCGTCCGGATCTGAGCGCGACCATGTCCAACTATCTGATCGAGGAGATCACCTACAACCCGCGGATCTCGGTGCGCGGCAACGCCGAAGTCGTGGACGGTGGCGGCTCCGATGTCCTGGAATGGGTCGAGGTGCGCAATCCGGCCACCGGAGAGCAGGAGCGGCTGGAGGCCCGGGGGCTGTTCTTGCTGCTCGGGGCGGAACCGCGGTGCGAATGGATGCCGCCGGAGGTGCTGCTCGACGCGCGCGGCTTCGTGCTGACCGGCCGGGATGTGCCGCAGGAGGCCTGGGTGGATGGGCTGCCGCCAGAGAGCCTGGCGACCTCGGTGCCCGGGATCTTCGCGGTCGGCGATGTGCGGGCGGGGTCGATGAAGCGGGTCGCCAGTGCCGCCGGTGAGGGTGCCAGCGTGGTGCCCCTGGTGCACCGCTTCCTCGACGGCGCGGGGGAGTAGCCGCCCGCGCCCGCGGTTCGTCTGACCGGCGTGCAACCGAACCCGCTCGCTCGTGCGTAGACCATCCGACCGGGATGAACGCGGGAGGTGAGTATGGACGAGCGGGAATTCGACGCCTGGTATGCCGCGGCATACCCCCGGCTGAGTGCCCAACTCGCGGCGCTGATCGGCGACCGGGCCGAGGCGGCGGATTGCGTCCAGGAGGCGTTTATCCGCGCCTGGGATCGACGCGGGTCGCTGCGCGCGGCCGACTCGCCGGATGCGTGGATCCGGACCACGGCATACCGGCTCGCGGTCAGCCGCTGGCGCCGGCTGCGGCGCGGGACGGAACTCGGCGCCCAGACACTGGCGTCGGCTCCGCTGGAGCCTAGCCCGGAGCGGGTCGATCTGATCGATGCCCTCGCCAAACTCCCTCTCCCGCAACGACATGTGGTCGTCTTGCACTATCTCGCGGACCGCTCGGTGGCGCAGATCGCCGTCGAACTCCGGGTGGCCGAGGGGACGGTCAAGGCGCGCTTGCACCGAGCCCGCGCCGCGCTCGCCACCCAACTGCGCGAATCCACACCCGATCTCACGGGGGAGCGACCATGACCGACCTGGAGACCCAGCTGCGCCAACTCGATGTCGACTTGGCTACCGAGCCAGCCCTGACCTCGGCGCAGGTCCGCGCCCTCGGCGGGCGGCGCCGCCGGACCCGGCATACCGCCTTGGCTACCGCAAGCATCGCCGTCGTCTCGCTCGGCGTCGCCGTCGGGGTGACGACCCGGAATGGCCCCGATCCCACCCCGCCGGCCACCTCGACGAGTTCGTCCTCAACGGCGTCGCCGACGGCTGGCCCGTCTTGGGCGCTGGCGGTCGAGGGCCGCGCCGGTGGAATGCAGCCCGATGGAAAGCAATCGGATTCCTCGGCCACTACCCGTGCCTATGTGCTCAGTGGTGCCGGCGCACCGGCGGGGGTTCGCGCCGCCGTGGCGGGGGCGACCATCGAGAGCACGAATGGCTGTCTCACCCTTGCGCCCGATCCCGATGCCTTAGGCCCGGCGGCACCGCGCCGGGTCCTGGTGTTGCCCAGGGGAACGCGCGCGGATGCCAACCATTTCGGCCTCCGTCTGCCCGATGGCCAGGGGATCAATGCCGGCATGTCGCTGACGGCCACCGTCACCGTGTCGCCGCGCACCGACACCACCTTCACGGAGCAATGTCCGGGCACGGCCGGGTATGTCGTGCTCGCCGATCCCTACGACGTCCTTCGACTCGCGAGTCCGACTGGGGTGAGCCCCACGCCGCCGCCGGCCGATCCCCGGGTCACCGCCTTCCCGCTTGGGCGTGGCCTGCCGCAGGTCCAGGTCGGGAAGATGATTGAGCCAACGCGCGAGAACGTGACGTTGTTCTTGGAGGGTCTGTCCTCATGTGTCGTGCCAGCGGATGCCACACCGCAACTCGGGATGGTCGACGCGATCGGCACCGAAATGGTGAATGAGGCATACGGGCATACGCGAATTCTGCGGCTCTACCGCGACGAGGCCGCCGCACAGGCGGTGCTGGAGCGATGGCGCACGCAGGCAACGAACTGCCGTGGCGGCCGGCTGTCCGCGCCCCCCGACCGGCTGGTCGTCAGCGCGACCTATACGACGGAGAACGGCGCCGGCGGTGCTCCGGGGGGCGGCGTATTTGCGGCCACCCGGGTCGGGTCCGCGGTGCTCACGCTGCGCTGGGAAGGCGCCGAGGGCGCCGACGCCGACACCCTCGCCGGCTGGCGCACCGAGGCCGATGACGTCCTCGCAGACCTCCAGCCGAGTATGTGCGTATTCGCCGCGACCGGATGTAAGGACTAGCGCGGCGGTAGTCTGCGCGCGTGACGACGGCGTCTGGCGGGCAGTTGCGGGCGCAGCGTTCGCCCGACTACGGCCACAACCGCTGGGCGTATGGCGTGGGCACCCTCGGCCGGGACATGGTCTTCGCGCTGGTCGGCTTCTACCTGGTCGTCTATCTGACCGAGGTGCTGGACCTGCCCGACGCCACCATGTGGTGGGTCTCCGCGGTAATGCTGATCATCCGGCTGCTCGACGCGCTGCTGGACCCGGTGGTCGGTGCCCTGGTCGACAGCACCCGCACGCGCTGGGGGCAGTTCCGCCCCTGGCTGGTCGGTGGGGGATTGGCCTCGACGGCAGCGACCGTTCTGCTCTTCACCGACATCGGGCTGACTGGCGGGGCTTATGTGCTGGTCTTCGGAGTGGTGGTGCTGCTGTGGGGGCTGACCTGGTCGGCGCACGACATCGCCTATTGGGGGATGTTGCCCGCGCTGAGCCTCAACCCCACCGAGCGTGAGGGCATCGCCGCGGTAGCGAAATCCTTTGCGGCAGTTGGCTCTTTTGCCGTGGTCGCCGGGGCGCCCGTGGCGGTGGCCGCGATCTCCGGCGTGGACGGCGGCGATCCAGGATCCTGGCGCCTATTCGCGGTGATCGTCTCGGTGCTCATGCTGCTGCTCATGGCGGTCACCGTCGTCGCTGTGCGGGAGCGGCGCGATGTCGACCTCGCGGGGGAGCACACGGGAGTTCGGGAACTGGTGCGCGCGCTGCTCGGCAACGACCAATTGCTGTGGGCGGCAGCGGCATACCTGCTTTTCATGCTCGGCTATGGCACGACCGGGGCGTTCGGTTGGTACTACTTCAAATACGCCTATGGCGATGAGTCGGTGTTCCCGATATTCGCGCTACTGGTCGGGGCGGGCCAGATCGCCGGGCTGCTGCTCTTCCCCGCCGCGCGACGGCGCTGGTCGCGCGGGCAACTCTTCGCCGGCTCGACGATCGTGATGACCCTCGGGTATGGCGTTTTCTTCGTCGCCCCGCGCAATATCGTCGTGCTGGCGGGGCTGGCCTTTGTGCTCTTCTTCGCGGCCTCCTTTATCCAGCTGCTCATGCTGGTCTTCCAGGCCGACACCATCGAATACGGCCAGTGGAAGCTCGGGCGGCGCAACAATGCGGTGACCTTCGCGCTGCAGCCCTTCATCAACAAGACCTCGGGCGCGATGAGCACCTGGATCGTGTCCGCCACGATCATCCTCGCCGGGATCAACGAAGCCGACTCGGCGGCCGCGGTCACCACCGGCGGGATCACCATCATGAAGCTCGCGATGCTCGCCCTGCCTGCCGTCCTGGTCGTGCTCGGGTATGTCGTGTGGCGCGCCAAGTTCGTCCTCAGATCGGAA
>CAKZIH010000144.1 GCA_936931335.1 uncultured Nostocoides sp.
CAGGTACAACTGGCCACCGGAGCGAGCGGGACCGTGGCGGCCAGCATCGTCGCCGGCGCCGCTGCGGAGAACGCCCGGGCCGGCGGCGAACTGGGCAATGTCGGCCTGGTTATCGGAGCAACCGTGGGCCAGGCGCTCGCGCAGGCGGGAATCGACCTGGCTAGCGCCAATGCCCCGATCCTGGCCCCCGGTTTCGGCGCCCAGGGCGCCCGGCTCGCGGACGGTCCGGAACTCTTCGGCGCGGCCTGGCCCAATGTGGTGCCCACCAGCAGCCGGGAAATCCTTGCTGCGGGCCCCGATCCGGCCGCTTTGCGGGAGCGCGCGAAGGTGGCCCTGCCGCTCAACTAAGATGCGCTACACCCAAAGGGGTATGGGCTGGGCCTGACGCGGTCCCGCTACGGTTGACACACAAATCGAGAGGAGTTGAGCGTGGCACTCCCCCCGCTCACCACAGAGCAGCGCGCCGCCGCGCTGGAGAAGGCCGCCGTGGCCCGGCAGGAACGTGCCGCGGTCAAGAACCGGCTCAAGCACGCCAGCGGATCCATTGCCGAGGTTATCGAGGAGGGCAAGACCAATGACGTCATCGGCAAGATGCGCGTCTCCGCCCTCATCGAGGCCATGCCGGGGGTCGGCAAGGTCCGTGCGGCAGCCATCATGGACGAGTTGGGGATCTCCCCGACGCGTCGGGTCCGCGGTCTCGGTGCCAACCAGGCAGCAGGTCTGCTTGCCCGTTTCCCGAGCAACTGAATGAGCGGTGGGCGACTGACCGTTCTTGCCGGCCCGACTGCGGTCGGCAAGGGCAGTGTGGCTGCCTACATACGTGCTCATCACCCACAGGTGTGGCTCTCGGTGTCCGTCACGACCCGGGCACCGAGGCCCACCGAGGTGGACGGGGTGCACTATCACTTCGTCGACGACGAGACCTTCGACGCGATGGCTGCCCAGGGGGAACTCCTGGAATGGGCGGTCGTCCACGGTCGCGCCAAATACGGCACCCCGCGCGGGCCGGTCGCCGCGGCCCTGGCCCGCGGGCAACGGCCCCTGCTGGAGATCGACCTGCAGGGCGCGCGCCAGGTGCGCACCACGATGCCCGAGGCCCTTTTCGTCTTCCTCGACCCGCCGAACTGGGATGAACTCGTGCGCCGCTTGGTGGGCCGGGGCACCGAGGGCCCGGAGGAACGCGAGCGCCGATTGCGGACCGCGCGCCAGGAACTCGCGGCCGCAGCGGAGTTCGATGTGCGCATCGTCAACGACGATGTCGGCCGGGCCGCTCAGGAACTCGTATCATTGATGGATTCCCCACCTCCGATTCAACAGAGACGGTAATTCCTTGTCCGGCACCCTCCCTAGCCCCACGGGCATCACCAGCCCGCCCATCGACGACCTGCTGACCCACGCGGACAGCAAGTACGCGCTGGTCATCTACTCCGCCAAGCGGGCCCGGCAGATCAACGCCTATTACTCCCAGCTCCAGGAGGGGCTGCTGGAGTATGTCGGTCCGCTCGTCGACTCCCAGATGCACGAGAAGCCACTGTCCATCGCGTTGCGCGAGATCAACGACAACCTGCTGACCGCCGAGCCGGTCGAGGCCTGATCCGCCACCGTGGACGTCGTCCTCGGTGTCGGCGGCGGGATCGCCGCCTATAAGGCCGCGCTGTTGTTGCGGCTGCTCACCGAGGCCGGCCACCAGGTGAGGGTGGTCCCCACGGCCGCCGCCCTACGGTTCGTCGGCGAACCCACCTGGGCGGCCCTCTCGCACCATCCGGTCCGCACCGACGTATGGAGTGAGGTCGCCGACGTCCCGCATGTGCGGATCGGCCAATCCGCCGATCTCGTCGTCGTCGCCCCGGCCACCGCCGATCTGCTGGCCCGGGCGGCGCACGGGCTCGCCGACGACCTGCTGACCAACACCCTGCTCACCGCGCGCTGCCCGGTGGTCTACGCCCCGGCCATGCATACCGAGATGTGGGAGCACCCGGCGACTCAAGCCAATGTGGCCACGTTGTCCGAGCGGGGGGCACACGTCATACCGCCGGCGTCGGGACGGCTGACCGGTGCCGACACCGGCCCGGGTCGCCTACCCGCCCCCGAAGAGATCTTCGCGGTCTGCGCGCGCCTGCTCGCTCAGACCGCCGAGGGCACGGCTGCGAGCACGAAGGCCGCGGCGGACCTGGCCGGGCTGCGGGTCGTGGTCACCGCCGGCGGCACCCGCGAGCCGCTGGACCCGGTGCGCTTCCTGGGCAACCGCAGCTCCGGCAAGCAGGGGTATGCGGTGGCCGCCCGTGCCGCCGCCCGGGGTGCCTCGGTATGCCTGATCAGCGCCAATGCTGCCGTTGCGCCGCCCGCCGGGGTCGAGGTGGTGAGCGTGGAGACTGCCCAGCAACTGCAGGCGGCGGTGCAGGCGGCATCCGGCGACGCCGACGTGATCGTGATGGCCGCCGCCGTCGCCGACTTCCGTCCGGCCAACTACGCCGAGGCGAAGATCAAGAAGACCCACGATCCTGCGGACCCGGATGCCGCCCCGGTCATCGAATTGGTGCGCAATCCCGACATCCTCGCCGGGCTGGTGCGCGAACGCGCCGCCGGGAGCCGGCCGGTGATCGTGGGCTTCGCCGCGGAAACCGGCGACGCCACCCATAGCGTGCTCGAGCTGGGCCGCGAGAAGCTCGCCCGCAAGGGCTGCGACCTGCTCGTGGTCAACGAGGTGGGCGTGGACAAGACCTTCGGCCAGGACGAGACCACCGTGCACCTGCTGCGTCGGGATGGTGGTCCGCAGGTCGACATCGGCCCCGCAAGCAAGAGCGCGGTGGCCGACGGCCTGCTCGATGCCGTCGTGGCCCTGCTGGCCTGAGCGGAGCCGGACCGCCGCTGGGCGGACGGGAGGGGAACGGCATACGGCCGCGGTCTAAAATCGACGGGTGCGCCGTCCACGCGGTGCCGATTGCCCACCCCGAGGAGTTCCCGCGTGTCCGTGTCCGCCCGCCTGTTCACCTCCGAGTCGGTCACCGAAGGCCACCCCGACAAGATCTGTGACCAGATCTCCGACTCGATCCTCGACGCGATGCTGGAGCAGGACCCGCGCAGCCGGGTTGCCGTCGAGACGATGGTGACCACCGGCCTGGTGCACGTCGCCGGCGAGGTCACCACCGAGGCGTATGTGGAGATCCCCCGCATCGTGCGCGAGCGGCTCACCGCGATCGGCTACGACTCCTCGACCAAGGGGTTCGACGGCAACTCCTGCGGCGTGTCGATCTCCATCGGCCAGCAGAGCCCGGACATCGCTCAGGGGGTGGACTCGGCATACGAGGCCCGGACCGGCACCGTGGACGCCTACGACAAGCAGGGCGCCGGTGACCAAGGGCTGATGTTCGGGTACGCCTGCGATGACACGGCCGAGTTCATGCCCCTGCCGATCTGGCTGGCTCACCGACTCGCCGAACGGCTGTCCGCGGTGCGCAAGGATGGCACGGTCGCCTACCTGCGTCCCGACGGCAAGACCCAGGTGACCATCGAATACGACCAAAATCAGGCCGTCCGCCTGGACACCGTGGTGGTCTCCACGCAGCACGCCGACAGCGTCTCTTTGGAGGAACTGCTCACCCCCGACATCGTCCGGCACGTCATCGACCCGGTCCTCGGTGAGCTCGCCGAGGCGGGCAATCAACTGCAGACCGAGGGCTACCGCACGCTGATCAATCCGACGGGCAAGTTCGTCATCGGCGGGCCGATGGGCGACGCCGGGCTGACCGGCCGCAAGATCATCGTCGACACCTATGGCGGCATGGCCCGCCACGGCGGCGGCGCGTTTTCCGGCAAGGACCCCTCGAAGGTCGACCGCTCCGCCGCCTACGCAACCCGCTGGGTTGCCAAAAATGTGGTTGCTGCCGGGCTCGCGCAGCGGTGCGAGGTCCAGGTCGCCTATGCCATCGGCAAGGCGCACCCCGTTGGCCTGTATGTGGAGACCTTCGGCACCGAGACCGCGCCCATCGAGCGTATCCAGAGCGCGATCACGAGCGTCTTCGATCTGCGGCCGGCGGCGATCGTGCACGACCTGGACCTGCTGCGCCCGATCTACCGGCCCACCGCGGCCTATGGGCACTTCGGGCGGACCGCGGCGCAGGGTGTCGACAATGCGTTCACCTGGGAACGCACCGACCGCGTCGAGGATCTGCAGCGCGCTGTCCGCGGCTGACCCCGGCGCTGCCGCGGCGGGGCTGGGGATAACTGGCTCGGGTGAGGAAGGGCTGTCGGAGCCCACGGCTAGATTCGCCGGTATGAGCCAGGACCCGCTTCTCGAGACCGCCGCGCCGGTGGTCGCGGTGGCGGGGGTGGATCCGGAGTCGACGGCTGCGTCGGTGACGCTGCCGGTGGCGGCGGTGCGCGTGGATAGCGGACTGGCGCACCTGGACCGCACCTTCGAGTATGCGGTGCCCGCCGAGCTCGACGAGCGCGCCCAGCCCGGGGTGCGGATCAAGACCCGGTTCGCCGGTCAGGACCTGCCCGGGTATGTCGTGTCGCGCCTCCCCGAGGCCGCGCACGCGGGCCGGTTGAGCCCGCTGCGCACCGTGGTCTCCCCGGAGGTCGTGCTCACCCCGTCGATTTTGCGGCTTGCCGAGGACTTGGCCGCCGCGCACGGGGGAGCGGTGAGCGACGTGCTGCGCTTGGCGGTCCCGGCCCGGCAGGCGCGGT
>CAKZIH010000145.1 GCA_936931335.1 uncultured Nostocoides sp.
CCGTGTGCTCTTCCGATCTGGGCTGCTGCTCGCCGCGTCCCGGTATGACGAGGGCCTCACCGTCACCCATGTCGGGGAGCCGATTCCCAGCGCACCCCATGTGGCAATGACCGTGGAGACCATCCGGGATGCCGGCGGCATCGTGGATGCGCAGGACGACAGTTGGCGGGTCGAGCCTGGTCCATTGCGTGGCCTTGAGGTGACGGTCGAGCCAGATCTGTCCAATGCCGCACCCTTCCTGGCCGCCGCCCTGGTGACCGGTGGCCGGGTGCGGGTGCCGGGCTGGCCACACCAGACCACCCAGGCCGGGGACGCCTTGCGCGACATCCTCGACGCCATGGGTGCCGACGTAAGCCTGGACCGGGACGGCCTCACCGTCACCGGCGGTGACGGGATCACCGGGGTCGACCTGGACCTGCACGACGCCTCCGAACTCACCCCGGTCATCGCCGCGCTGGCCGCCCTTGCCCAAGGTCCGAGTGTGCTGCGCGGGGTTGCCCACATACGTGGGCATGAGACCGACCGGCTTGCCGCGCTGGCCGCCGAACTGGGCGCGGCCGGGGTCGGGGTCGAGGAGCGGGCGGATGGCCTGCGCATTATCCCCGCCCCTACCCGCGCGTCGCGCTGGCATACCTATGCCGATCACCGGATGGTGATGGCCGGCGCGGTGCTCGCACTGGCGACCCCAGGATTGGTCATCGAGGACCTGGCCACCGTGGGCAAGACCCTGCCGACCTTCGCCGACCTGTGGGGCGACATGCTGGCCGCGCCGGTGACGGCGGGCGCCTCACAGTGAGTTCCTGGGACAACTACGACGAGGACGACGTACGGGTCCGCCCGGGCCGCCGCGGCTCCCGGCCGCGCAGCAAGGACCGGCCCCGGCACAGTGACGCCGTCGGCGCACTGGTGACCGCGGTCGACCGCGGGCGTTACACCACGCTGGTGGAGCCCGGCACCGAAGCCGAGCGCATCGTCACCGCAATGAAGGCCCGGGAGCTGGCCCGCAAGGGGGTCATCGTCGGCGACCGGGTTGGCCTGGTCGGCGATGTGGGCGGTGGGCCGGACGCGCTGGCCCGGATCGTGCGAGTGGAACCGCGCACCAGCATGCTGCGCCGGACCGCCGATGACACCGACCCCGTGGAGCGGGGTATCGTCGCGAATGCCGAACAATTGGTCATCGTCAGCGCGCTCGCCGATCCCCCACCCCGGCCCCGCCTCATCGACCGCTGCCTGGTGGCGGCCTATGACGCCGGCCTGGATCCTTTGTTGCTGCTCACCAAGGCAGATCTCACCGATCCTGAACCTTTTCTTGAGGGTTATGCTCCGCTCGGCGTCCCGTATGTGGTGACCGGCCGCACCGGCGAAACCCTCGACCATGTGGAGAGGGTTCGGACGCTACTCGCGGACCGGGTGAGCGTGCTCGTCGGTCATTCCGGTGTCGGGAAGTCAACGATGGTCAACGCGCTGGTCCCCGCGGCCCACCGGGCCACGGGTGCGGTGAACGATGTGACGGGGCGGGGACGGCATACGTCGACCTCCGCGGTGGCACTGCCGCTGGCCGGCGGCGGCTGGGTTATCGACACCCCGGGGATCCGGTCCTTCGGGCTGGCCCATGTGGACCTGGACCGGATCATCCATCACTTCCCCGACCTTGAGGCCGGCACCACGCAATGCCCGCGCGGCTGTTCCCATGACGAAGAGGAATGCGGTCTCGATGCCTGGGTGGCCTCCGGGGCCGCCGGAGCCGCGGGCCCCAGCCGGCTGGAAAGTCTGCGCCGACTGTTGCGGGCCCGCGGCCAGGAGAGCGGGGACTAGCCCCGCGTTAGCGGCCGACAGCTACCGGGGCCGGCTCCTGGTCGGCGCTGCTCGGCGTCGAGCTGCTCCTCCCGGGTCGGCAGTTCCCGGTTCTCCGCATCGCGGATCTCCTGCGGCGTCTGGTTGATGCCCGGCACCTCCGCATCCTGGATCTCCGGGTCACTCCGGTCCTCATCCACCAGCACATTCGCGTCCCGGACCCCGGAGTCGAAGAGCAGGTCGGAGTTGTCCGCCTCGCTGGTTTCCACGACCTGCAGCACCTCGGCGAAGTGGCACGCCGACGGGTGCGTGCCGACGCCATCGGCGCGCGGCTCGAGCTTTGGGACGTCGGTCTTGCACCGCTCCTGCGCCTTGAAGCAGCGCGTATGGAAGCGGCACCCCGACGGCGGATTCGCCGGCGACGGCACATCGCCGGTGAGCACGATCTGCTTGCGCTTGCCGCGCAAGCTGGGGTCGGGCACCGGCACCGCGGAGAGCAGGGCCTGGGTGTAGGGGTGAGTGGGCCGGTCATACACCTGATCCTCGGTGCCCAATTCGGCCATCTTGCCCAGGTACATCACGCCGACGCGGTCGGAGATGTGGCGCACCACCGACAGGTCGTGGGCGATGAACACATACGCCAAGCCCAGCTCGTTCTGCAGCTTCTCCATCAGGTTGACCACCTGCGCCTGCACCGAAACGTCCAAGGCAGACACCGGCTCGTCGCAGATGAGCACCTTGGGCTTGAGCGCGATGCCGCGGGCGATACCGATGCGCTGACGCTGACCACCGGAGAACTGGTGCGGGAAACGGTTGATGTGCTCGGGGTTGAGGCCGACCTTCTCTAACAGCTCCTGCACCGCCTGCCGGCGCCCGGCCTTGGGTACCGAATCCGGGTGGATCTCAAAGGGCTCGGCGATGATGTCGCCGACCGTCTTGCGCGGGTTGAGCGAGGTGTAGGGGTCCTGGAAGACGATCTGGATGTCCCGGCGCATACGGCGCATGTCGGCACCCGACTGCTTGTGCATATCGGCACCCTGGAACTCCACGGTGCCCGAGGTCGGTTCCTCCAACCGCATCAGCAGGCGTCCGAGCGTGGACTTGCCACAACCGGACTCCCCCACGATGCCCAGCGTCTCCCCCTTGTAGAGCTCGAAGCTGACCCCGTCGACGGCCTTGACGTGGCCCACCGTGCGCTGCAGGATCCCGCCCTTGATCGGGTAGTGCTTGACCAGGTCGGTGGCCTTGAGGATGACTTCAGGCATTGAGCAACTCCTCGGCGAAGTGGCAGGCGGACTTGCGGCGCGGCGCGACTTCCAGCAGCTCCGGCCGGTCCCGGCGACAGATCTCCTGCGCCATGGCGCAGCGCGGGTTGAAGGCACAGCCCGCCGGGATCTTCATCAGGTTCGGCGGCAGGCCACCGATCGCGGCCAACTCCTGACCCTTGAGGTCCAAACGCGGGATGGAATCCAGCAAGCCCTTGGTATACGGATGGGCCGGCTTGGCATAGATATCCAGCACATCCGCCTGCTCGACGATGCGTCCGGCATACATGACCGCGATTCGGTCCGCGACATCGGCGACCACGCCGAGGTCGTGGGTGATCAGGATCAGACCCATCTGGCGCTCCTGCTGCAACTCCTGCAGCAAGGACATGATCTGGGCCTGCACGGTCACATCGAGAGCGGTCGTCGGCTCGTCGGCAATGAGCACCGCCGGGTCGAGCGAGATCGCCATCGCGATCATGATGCGCTGGCGCATACCGCCGGAGAACTGGTGCGGGTACGCCTTGACCCGCTGCTTGGCGGCGGGGATGGAGACCCGCTCCATCAGCCGGACCGCCTGGGCATAGGCGTCGGATTTGTTCATGCCGCGGTGCTGGCGGAACATCTCCGCGATCTGCCAGCCCACCGGGAAGGTGGGGTTCAGCGAGGAGAGCGCGTCCTGGAAGATCATCGAGATCTCCGGGCCGCGGGTCTTGCGCCGCTGCTCCTCCGGCATGGACAACAGGTCTTGGCCGCAGTAGCGAACCGCGCCCTGCGGGATCTTGGCCGGCGGCATGTCGAGGATGCCCATGATCGCCTGGGCGGTCACCGACTTGCCGGACCCGGATTCGCCGAGGATCGCCAGGGTCTCCCCCTGGTCGAGGTGGAAGTTCACCCCGTTGATGGCCTTGGCCACGCCATACCGGGTGTGGAACTCGACGTGGAGGTCCTCCACCTCGAGCAGGCGCCCGTCCTGGGGCACGTATGCGGAGGCCTGTCCCTGGCTGTTGGTCTTCGGATCGTGCTTGGCGGCGTGCTTGCCGGTCACTGCTGTGCTCATCGGATCACCGGCCCTTGGGGTCGAAGGCGTCGCGGACGGCATCGCCGAGCATGATGAAGGCAAGCACGGCCAGCGACAGGAAGATGCTGGGGAAGATCAAGATCCACGGGGCTGTGCGGATCAGGTTCAGCGAGTCGGAGATCGCCACACCCCAGCTAATCGCCGGCGAGACCAAGCCGATGCCGAGGAAGCTCAACGAGGCCTCCGCGGCGATATAGGCACCAAGGTTGATCATCGAGACCACCATGACCGGCGCGATCGCGTTGGGCAGGATGTGGTTGCGGATGACCCGCCAGGGGCTGGCGCCGAGGGCCCGAGCGGCCTGGACGTAGTCATTGGGTTTGACCTGCAGCACCGCCCCGCGCATAAGCCGGGCGATGCTGGGCCAGCCCAGCAAAGAGAGCGCCAGCACCACCTTGGCGACGACGGAGAAGTAGCTGGAGTCGACCTTGTTGGGGAAGGTCGACATGAAGAGGATCCCGCCGAGCAGGAAGGGGATGGCGAAGAAGACGTCCGTCAGGCGCATGACCAGCGTGTCGAAGATCCCGCCGTAGTAGGCCGCCAGGGTCCCCACGATCACTCCGATCAATCCGGTGATGATGGTGGTCGCCAACCCGACGATGATCGAGGCGCGGGCGCCGTAGATCGTGCGGGCATAGACGTCGTATCCCTGCCGGTCGCGGCCGAACCACTGGTCGGCGGAGGGACCCGTGTTGCTCAATCGCAGGACCGCCTTGTTGGGGTCGGTGCTGGTGAACAACTGGGGAAATATCGCCATCACCAGGAACAGAGTGATCAGCGCCAGCGAGATCACAAAGAGCGGGTTGCGGCGCAGCTCGCGCCAGGCTTCCTGGGACATGGACTGGGCCTGGCCGACATTGTCCGCTGCCTCCTGGGCGGAGGTGCCTTCGGCGACGACGAGCGCGGTCTGATCAGTCATGGCTAATCCTTGGGTCGAGAACGCCGTAGAGGAGGTCGACGATGAGGTTCATGAAGAGATAGACGATGACCAGCATCGTCACCGCGCCCACGACCGCGACGCCGTCACGGGTCGAGATGCTCTGGAAGATGTAGCCACCGATGCCACGGATGTTGAAGATGCGTTCGGTGATGATCGCGCCACCGAGCAGGCCACCGAAATCCGCACCAAGGAAGGTGACCACGGGGATCAGCGAGTTGCGCAGCGTGTGCACCCCGATGACGCGCTGGCGCGAGAGGCCCTTGGCCACCGCGGTGCGCACATAGTCCGCCCGCAGGTTCTCGGCCAGGTTGGTCCGGGTCAGGCGCGCGGCATACGCCAGCGAAAGTGATCCGAGCACCAGACCGGGTAAAAGGAGGTCGTACCAGCCGGGCTTGGCGGGCACGGTCACCGGGAACCACCCTAGCTTCACGCCGAAGATGGTCTGCGAGAGCGAGCCGATGACGAAGCCCGGGATCGAGATGACCACCAAGGTGGAGACCAGGACCAGGTTGTCGATGAACTTGCCCTTGCGGATGCCGGCGAGCACACCCGCGAGGATGCCGATGACCGCCTCGAAGAGCAGCGCGATCACCGCGAGCTTGAGCGTGATCAGGTAGCGCTTCTGCAGCTCATCCAGGATGTCAAGGCCCTGATAGGTGGTGCCGAAGTTGCCGTGGAGCAGATCCCAGAGGTACTTCACATAGCGCACGAAGATGTTGTCATCGAGGTTGTGCTCGGCACGGAATGCCTGGACGAAGTTGGGCGGGCACGGTCGCTCACCGCACTTGCCGGCCAGCGGGTCGCCCGGGAGGGCAAAGACCATGAAGTAGATGAGGAAAGTCGACCCCAGGATTACCGGGATCATTTGGAGCAGGCGTCTGATGATGTATTTGGTCATCGGGCCCTCCTGGGTGGACGGTGTGGTGCGACGGTGAACAACGGACCGACCCTAAACCTTGGGGGCGGTGGTGGCGAGGGGGTGCGCCGCGGCGCGCCATAGAACGGCACGGTCGGCGCTGCCCCGACGCGGGTGTGGCCCGCCGATCGAGGATCGGCGGGCCACATCCCGGTCTCGACCAGGTGCGA
>CAKZIH010000146.1 GCA_936931335.1 uncultured Nostocoides sp.
GCAGTGCGCACCTGAGCGCGTGGCAGCAGCGGGGACGCACGCCCCATACCGTGATCGATCTCGACTACCGGCCGATGTTCTGGCGCACTCAGGACGAGGCGACCCGGGCGGCCGGTGAGGCGCTCGCCGCCAGTTCCGTTGCCATCGGCAATTTGCTCGAATGCGAAGTGGCCGTAGGCGAAAGCGACCCGGACCGAGCGGCCCGCGCGCTGCTGGATCGCGGCGTGGACCTGGCCATCATCAAGCGGGGCCCACGGGGGGCGCTGGCGGTGACGGCCCAGGAGCGGGTGGAGGTGCCCGGGTTCGCGGCACCGGTGGTCAACGGCCTCGGCGCCGGCGATGCCTTCGGCGGCGCGGTCTGCCACGGGCTGCTCGCCGGGTGGCCCTTGGAGCGCATCCTGCGCTTCGCGTGTGCGGCTGGAGCCGTGGTGGCCGGTCACCTGGAATGCTCGGGGGCAATGCCCGACGAGGCGAGTGTGGAGCGATTCCTGGCGGCGGACCGGCAGCGCAGCGAGAGCGAAGGAGCGGCCCGATGAGCATCGGCGTAGACAACACCGACTGGGTCCGACTGGCCGGTCGCAGCGGCGCCGACGGCTGGGACGTGGCGATCGGCCCGGAGGCGAACTGGCGGCATACCGGCTTGCTGGTGGCCAGCCTCGAGGCGGGCGCGGAACGCACGCTCGACTTGGCCGACCGGGAAGCCGTGGTGGTGCCACTCTCCGGCGGCGTCCGGGTCAGCGCCGCGGCGCCGGACGGCACGGACCATTCGGTGCGGCTGGCGGGCCGGGAGTCGGTATGGACGGGGGCCACCGATGTCGCCTATGTCCCGGCGCGTTCGCGCCTCACCCTGCGCGCCGAGGCGCAGGTATGCCGGGTGGCCGTCTGCCTGGCTGCCGGCGCCGAGTCGACCGCTGCCGCGGCGCGGTCGCTGACTCGCCTGCCCGCGGCGGAGGTGCCCGTGGAACGCCGTGGCGCCGGGATCGCCTCGCGCCTGGTGCGCAATTTCGGCGTCCCGGGCGTGCTGGACGCCGACCGGATCATCGCCTGCGAGGTGATTACCCCCGCCGGCAACTGGTCCTCCTGGCCGCCGCACAAGCACGACCAGGAACGGCCCGGGGTGGAAACCGAGCTGGAGGAGATCTACTACTTCCAGACGCGCTCGGTGGCGCCGCAGGTCAGCGATCCCGTTGGCTACCAACGGGTTTATGGCAGCGACGAGCGCCCGATCGATGTGCTCGCCGAGGTCCGCACCGACGATGTAGTCCTGGTGCCGCATGGTTGGCACGGCCCGGCGATGGCCACCCCGGACGCCGACCTGTACTACCTGAATGTGATGGCCGGCCCCGGGCCGGAGCGCGCCTGGCTTATTTGTGACGACCCGGCGCACGCCTGGGTCCGCCAGGCCTGGCCGGACCTGCCCGTCGATCCGCGCCTCGCTTGACCCTGACTCGCTTGACCCCCCCTCGCCTGGCCCCATACCGCCACAATGTCCATACCCACTAGCAAGGAGCAGTTCGTGAGCACACCGACCCGCATCACCCACCTGATCGGCGGCGACTCCTGGGAGGGCAGCGCCGAGCGCACCAGCCCGGTCTACAACCCGGCCACCGGCGAGCAGACCGGGGAACTCGACCTGGCCTCGGCGGACCTGGTGGGCGAGGCGGTCGCGACGGCCAAGCAGGCGTGGGAGCAGGAGTGGGGCAATGTCTCGCTTGCCAAGCGCTCGCAGGTGCTCTTCGCCTTCCGCGAGATCCTCAACCGGCGCAAGGAGGAGGTCGCCGCACTGATCACCGCAGAGCACGGCAAGGTCCTCTCCGACGCCCTCGGCGAGGTGACCCGCGGCCTTGAGGTCGTCGAGTTTGCTTGCGGCATACCGCATTTGCTCAAGGGCGGGTATACCGAGAATGCCTCGACCAAGGTGGACGTCTACTCGATTCGTCAGAGCCTCGGCGTGGTCGCGGTGATCAGCCCGTTCAACTTCCCGGCCATGGTGCCGCTGTGGTTCGTGCCGATCGCGGTTGCCTGCGGCAATACGGTGGTGATCAAGCCGTCGGAGAAGGACCCCTCGGCGGTGAACGCGGTGGCGCAGATGTGGCGCGAGGCCGGCCTGCCCGATGGCGTGATCAATGTCGTGCACGGGGACAAGGAGGCCGTCGACGCGCTGCTCACTCACCCCGACGTGAAGGCGGTCAGCTTCGTCGGCTCGACCCCGATCGCCAAGTACGTCTATGAGACCGGGACCGCCAATGGCAAGCGCGTCCAGGCGCTCGGCGGCGCGAAGAACCACATGCTCGTGCTCCCCGACGCCGACCTCGATCTGGCCGCGGACGCCGCGGTCAACGCGGGCTTCGGCTCGGCCGGTGAGCGCTGTATGGCGATCTCGGCGCTGCTGGCCGTCGAGCCCATCGCCGACGAGCTGATCGAGAAGATCAAGGACCGGATGGGCAAGCTGGTCACCGGCGACGGTACCCGCGGCGCGGACATGGGCCCGCTGGTCACCCGTGCGCACGCCGACAAGGTCATCTCTTTCGTCGACCAGGGCGCCCAGGAGGGTGCCGACCTGGTCGTGGACGGCCGCGAGGGCGATGTGGACGCGGACGGCGAGGGCTTCTTCCTCAAGCCGACACTCTTCGACAAGGTCACCCCCGGTATGTCGATCTACGACGAGGAGATCTTCGGCCCGGTGCTCTCGGTGGTGCGGGTGGAGTCCTACGACAAGGGACTGGCAATGATCAACGCCAACCCCTATGGCAATGGCACCGCGATCTTCACCAACGACGGCGGCGCCGCCCGGCGCTTCCAGAACGAGGTCGAGGTGGGCATGGTCGGCATCAATGTGCCCATCCCGGTGCCGATGGCGTACTTCAGCTTCGGCGGCTGGAAGAACAGCCTCTTCGGCGACAGCCACGCCCACGGTATGGAGGGTGTCCACTTCTTCACGCGCGGCAAGGTCGTCACCTCCCGCTGGCTGGACCCCAGCCACGGCGGCCTGAACCTCGGGTTCCCGCAGAACACCTGAGCCCGCGTCGCTGCTTGCTGGCCGCCGCCGCTCCCGCGCCACGTGCGTGGGGTCGGCGGCGGTTTGGCGTCCTAGGCTGATCCGGTGACTTCGGCTCAGGCGCCCATCCCGAGCCTGCGGGCCGGTAGCAGCCATCGCATCCGCGATATCGCGGAGCAGGCTGGTCTGAGCGAAACCACCGTCGACCGGGTGGTGCATGCCCGTGCGGGCGTCAGCGCGCGGGCGATCCGGCAGGTGGAGGAGGCGATCCGCGACCTCGACCGGCAGGCGACGCAATCGCGACTGGGAGCGCGCACCCTGCTGATCGACCTGGTGATGTCCGCCCCGAAGCACGTCAGTGGGGTGGTCCGGGAGGCTCTGGAGGCGCACCTGGCCGAGCTGCATCTGGCAACCGTCCGGACCCGCTTTCACTTGCGGGAGAACGCAACCACGACTGAACTCGCCGGCATCCTGGATGGCATTGGCCGCCGGGGCCGTCCGAGCCATGGGGTCCTGCTCACCGGCCCGGATGCGCCCGAGATCGCGGACGCGGTGGGCCGGTTGGTGGAACGGCGCGTCCCGGTGATCACCCTCGGTAGCGACATCCGCGGGTGCGGGCGCACGGCATACGTCGGGCCGGATGAGGTGTCGGCGGGGGCGAGTGCGGCATACCTGCTCGCCGGCTGGCTGGAGGCGACGCCGGGGGCGGTGCTGGTGGCGACGGATCGTGATCCGGCTAGCGCGGAACGCGAGCGGCTCGCGGCATTCTGGGAGACGCTGGCGCACCTGGACCCGGCCCGGGAGGTCGTGGAGATCAGCGGCATCGAGACCCCCAAGGCCGCCGGATCGAATGTCGCCGGATCGGATGCCGCCACGGATGGGCCGGATGCCGACGCTGGCGAACCGGATGCGTCTACGTCGGCGTCGGTCGCCGACCTGCTGGCGACCCGGACCGATGTCGGTGGCGTCTACGCGACCGCTGGCGGCCACCGCAAGATTCTCGCGGCGCTCGCGGCCGCCGGAGTGGCACCGCGCGCCTTCCTCGCCCACGGTCTGGACCCAGACACCGAAGACCTGCTCCGCAGCGGAGCCCTGAGCGCGGTGCTGCATCACGATGTCGAGGCAGATGTGCGCCACGGGCTGACCGAGCTCTTCCGCTGGCATTCGCTGCTGCCGGGGACAGCGACCACGTGGGCCGCGCCAGTGCTGGTGGTAACCCGGTACAACATTCCACCCCGGCTACGGTCGGGCACATGATGGAACTGCCCACCTCCCGAATCCCCGACCCCGCGGACGCCCCGGTGCTGCGCTGGGGACTGCTCGGCACGGGCTGGATCGCCGCCAAGTTCGCGGCGTCGCTGACCGCGCATACCGCCCAGCGCATCGTGGCCGTCGGCTCCCGCAACCAGGAGAGCGCCGACCGCTTCGCGCGTGAGGTGGGGGCGGACGCGGCATACGGCTCGTATGAGGCCCTGGTGGCCGCCCCGGATATCGACGTCATCTATATCGCCACCCCGCACCACCTGCACCACGCGCACGCGTTGTTGGCGATCGAGGCGGGCAAGCATGTGCTCATCGAGAAGCCGATCGCGGTCTCGCATCGCGAGGCGCAGGAGATCGCCGCGACGGCGCAGCGCGCGGGGGTCTTTGCGATGGAGGCGCTGTGGACGCTCTTCACCCCCAAGTACGACGTGATCCGCCAGCTGCTGCCGCGCCTCGAGGTGGAGACCGTGCTCGCCGACATGGGCGAATATTTCGCGCCCGAGCACCGGATCTTCGACGCCGAGCTGGCGGGCGGCCCGCTCTTCGACCTGGGCGCCTATCCGCTGAGCCTGGCGCTGTGGGCGCTCGGGTCAGCGACGGCGGTGGCCGCGGCCGGCACCCCCGCTGCGAATGGCATCAACGGTCAGTTGGCCATCACCCTGCAGGCCGAGCGCGGCCTGGCGGCGCTGCACTGTTCGATCCTTGGCGAGACCCCGACCACCGCCACGCTCGCGGGGCCGGACGCCACGCTGCGTCTCGACGGGCCCTTCTATCAACCCGGCGGGTTCACCGTGACCACCCGGGCGGGACAGCGCCTGCGGTATGACGAACCCACCTCCGCCCACGAGGGCGGCCTCTGTTTCGAAGCGGCCGAGGTGGCCCGCCGCATCACCGCCGGTGAACTCGACTCGCCGCTGCGCCCGCTGGCCGACTCGGTGGAGTTGCTGCGAGTGATGGACCTGATCCGCCACCAGGTCGGCATCGCCAACCCCTCCTCTCAACCCCGGGGCGTCACCGGGTCACCGGGGCGATGACGCCGAGGGCCTGACACAGAAGTCCCGAATGTCAGCCGAGTGCCCGGGCGAGCTCGATGCGGCTCCCGACCCCGGCCAGTTCCTTCAGCGCGTGAATGTCCTTCTGAACCAAGCGGACCGAGACCGATAGTCGCGCAGCGATGGCGGTGTCGGTGAGTCCGTTGACCATGCAGGTCAGCACCTCGAGTAATCGGGTGTTGGTGTCGTTGACCGGCAGAGTCGGAATGCGGCGACCCGCCTTCAGCAACCCACGGAGCAACTGCGTGACCGTCTCGAGGATCTCGCGGTCTCGGGTTGTCCACATCGTGCCTTCACCGGTCTCCAGGCGCGGCCCGGGGAAGACGAGGCGGCTGTGGTCAGTCACGATCATTCCCATCCGCACGGGTGCGACGACGAGCTGGCGAGTGTGCATGCTGGTCAGGGGCAGCAAGGGGTACTGCTGGCAGGTCACCTCGTTGACGATGCGGTCCATGACGACACCGCGTCGATAAGCCAGGGCATTGAGAGCGGTGGTCTGCCCGGTGGCGTCGAAGCGGTCGCGGGGGGTGGCATTGACGACCGAAGTACGCGTGCCGCGCGCCAAGCTCGCCAGGGCGGCCTCGGCCTGGGCGCGACCGCGGGCCACCAGGGTGACCTGACGCGTTCTGGTGTCCGCGGGGACCGAGGTCAGGCGAAGGAGCTGTGCACGAATCTCCTCACCGCGGTCTGCTAGATCGGCGAGGTCGGCGGCCGGGGGGTATTGCGGATGGGCGAATTCGCCCGGAGGCTGCGGCAGGCGGGCGCTGGGAAGTGCGCTCATCGAAGTCTCCCTCACAGACGTCGGTGATACCGGTCAGTGTGCCCC
>CAKZIH010000147.1 GCA_936931335.1 uncultured Nostocoides sp.
TCGGGGGCGATGACTATGTCACCAAGCCGTTCTCCCTCGAGGAGGTCATCGCCCGCATCCGCGCCGTGCTGCGCCGCACCAAGGGCGAGGTCGACGACTCCGCCGTGCTGCGCTTCGAGGACCTCGAGCTCGACGAAGACAGTCACGAAGTGCGCCGCGCCGGGCGGGTAGTGGAGACCTCCCCGACCGAGTTCAAGCTGCTGCGCTATCTGATGCTCAACCCCAACCGGGTGCTCTCCAAGAGCCAGATCCTCGACCACGTCTGGGACTACGACTTCCGCGGCGAATCCGGGATCGTGGAGTCCTATATCTCCTATCTACGCCGCAAGATCGACACCGCGGGCCAGCCGGCGCTGATCCACACCAAGCGCGGGGTCGGCTATGTGCTGCGCAAGCCGCCGGCGTGAGCACACCCATCTCCCCCGCCGCGCCCGCCCCGACGACCGCTACCTCCTCCGTCCCGGACCGGGTGCTCAGCGGCCTGCACCGGCTGCCGTTGCGCGTGCGGCTCATCTCCATCCTGCTCAGCCTGCTGCTCGTCGCACTCACGCTCACCTCGGCCGCCACCGCACTGCTGATGCGCCGCGAACTGCTCGACCGGGTTGACGACAACCTGCACAAGAGCGCGGCCATGGTCGCCACCCGGGCCCTGTCCCAGATGCTCGGCGACACCGCCGGTGGCCGGCTGCCGAGTTCGTATGCCGTGGTCTTCTTCCCCACCGGCGGCGCGGCGCCGCGCGTCATGCCCTCCACCGCGGTCGACGCCGTGCCGCAGATCGACGAACTGCCCCTGGACGACCCGCGGGTGCTCACCGGCCGGCCGTTCACCCTGGGCACCGACGACTCCGAACTGACCTGGCGGGCTGTGGCGGGCCGGCATGAGGACGGCTCGCTCACCTTCGTCGTCGCCCAACCGCTGGCCGATGTGAGCAAGACCGTGGGTCGCCTGGTGGCGATGACCGCCGGGATCGGCCTGGTGGTGATCCTGGCCTGCGCCGGGCTGGGCTGGTTCGCCGTCCGCCGCGCCTTCCGGCCGCTGACGCAGATCGAGGACGCCGCGGCGGCCATCGCCTCCGGCGACCTCACCCGCCGCGCCCCCGCCAGCGAGGCCCCGGCGGAGGTGGCCGCGCTGTCCACCTCCTTCAATGCCATGGCGGCGAATGTGGAGACCTCCCTCGCCGCGCGCGAAGAGTCGCAGGAGCGCATGCGTCAGTTCGTCGCGGACGCCTCCCATGAACTGCGCACCCCGCTGGCCACCGTGCGCGGGTACGCCGAGCTCTACCGCCAGGGCGCGGTGCCCAGCGATGCCGTTACGCAGACCATGCAGCGGATCGAGACCGAGGCGGCCCGGATGGCCCATCTCGTTGATGACCTGCTGCTGCTGGCCCGGTTGGACGAGGAACGGCCCATCGAGTTCCTCGATGTCGACCTCACGGTTATTGCCGCGGACGCCGTCCAGGCGGCCCGGGTGCGCGACCCGGACCGCCGGATCACTCTGCAGGGCCTTTCGGGCGCACTCGCACCGCAGCCGTTCACCGGTGACCAGGGCGGACTGCACCAGGTGTTGGACAACCTGCTGACCAATGCCATCCGGCATACGCCCGCGGGCACGCCGATCGAGGTCGCCGTCGGACTCACCGCCGACGGCACGCGGGCGGTCGTGGAGGTTCGCGACCACGGACCCGGCATTGACGAGGCTGCCCGGGCCCGCGTGTTCGAGCGTTTTGTGCGCGAGGACAAGGCCCGCTCCCGGGCCAATGGCGGCACCGGCCTCGGCCTGGCGATCGTCGCCGCCATCGTCGAGCGGCATAACGGCCGGGTCGGCATCAAGCCCACGTATGGCGGTGGGGCCACCTTCGTCGTGGAGCTGCCGGCTCAGCCATTGACAGCCGACTCCCAGGAATAGCCCAGCACTGGTCCAAGTTCGCCGGATTGACTAAGGGCATCACCACCACACGGAACAAGGAGCACGTCGATGAGCACACCGCAGAACTCGGCGGACAACTACCCCTCTGTGCCGCCGGCTTCCTCCGCGCCGCTCGAGCAGCCCGACCCCAATGCCACGGCGCCGCTGTGGTTCGGGGAGCGTGCGGGCGCCGGCGCGACCGGTGCGCCATCGACCTCCCCGTGGGTGACCAGCCCGCCCGTCCTGACGGCGCCGCAGGAGGCCTCCCAGCCGCGGCCCCGACGGACCTGGCCGAGCCTGGTCGCGGTATCCGCCCTCACTGCCGTCCTGGCCAGCGGGGGGACCTATGCCGCGGTGCGCGCGGCGGACGACGGCGTGGCCTCCCCTTCCACGTCGTCGTCCGCCACCTCAGCCGGTAGCGCTGCCGCCGCCGGGACCAGCGGCACCCAACAGGTGCGGCAGGTCAGCCCCAATGCCCCCGACTGGACCGCCACCGCGGCCGCGGTCACCCCGAGCGTGGTGGCCATCAGCCTGCAGGTCAGCGGCGGCGCGGCCCAGGGGTCCGGGGTGGTGCTGGACACCAGCGGCCATGTGTTGACCAATAACCACGTGGTTGAGGGCGCCAACCAGGGATCGCTGGAGGTGACCCTGGCGGACGGGCGGATCTATGACGCGACCATCGCCGGCACCGACCCCTCGACAGACCTGGCGGTGGTAACAATCACCAACCCGCCCACCGATCTCAAGCCGATCGCCCTCGGCGACTCGGCGGCCTTGATCGTGGGTTCGCCGGTGATGGCGGTGGGCAACCCCCTCGGCCTGGCCTCCACGGTGACCACCGGCATCGTCAGCGCCCTCAACCGCCCGGTCACCACCGGCGGGCAGGACCAGTTCGGCCAGAGCGACCCGGCTGCGCAGGTCTACACCAACGCCATCCAGACCTCGGCGGCGATCAACCCGGGCAACTCCGGCGGCGCCCTGGTCGACAGCGACGGCAAACTCGTCGGCATCAACTCCTCGATCGCCAGCACCGGATCCAATAGCGGCAATATCGGTATCGGTTTCGCCATCCCGGTCAACGAGGCCAAGGCCATCGCCGAGCAGTTGATCAGCAAGGGTGAGGCGCAGCACGCCTACCTCGGGGTGCGCCTGACCGATGGCGAGGGCAAGGACGGCAGCGCCACCCGCGCCGGCGCCAAGCTCTCCAATGTCGAATCCGGCACCCCGGCGGCCTCTGCCGGCCTAACCAATGGCGACTTGGTGGTCGCGATCAATGGCGTCGCCGTGGAGTCCACGGACTCGCTCATCGCGCACATCCGCGCCCAGACGGTGGGCAGCAAGGTGACGCTGACGATCCTGCGCAATGGCGAGCGCAAGGACGTCGCGGTGACCCTGGCCGCGCGGCCGAGCTGACCGCATACCTCATCGGCCAGCGGCGCCCGGGCTGATCCTTCGCCCGGGCGCCGCGCCCGTATGTCGTCCACCCGGCGCCGCAGGCGGCGCACCGAGGGGCTGAACGATCGACGGCGCACCGAACCGGCCGGGTTGTGGCAGGCTGTCCCGTTATGCCCGAGACCGAATTGACGCAGGAGCGGGCCTATCTGAACCGGGCGCGGGCGGCGCTGGCGCAGATGCGCGAGCGTACCGAGAGCCTGGAGGTCGCCGCCGCGGACCCGATCACCGCGGCATACCTGGCCCGGGCGCTCTATTACCGGGCCGAATCGCTGCGCGACGATCCGGGGACCACGCTCTTCTTTGGGCGCTTGGACACCAGCTCCGCCGAGCGCTGGTATGTCGGGCGTCGGCATGTCTCCGATCCCGACGGCGAACCACTGGTCATCGACTGGCGCGCCGGGATGTCGACCGCCTTTTATCGCGCGACCCATAGCGATCCCATGGGGGTCACCCGACGGCGTCGGTTCGGGGTGGCGAACGGCGAGATCACCGCATACGAGGACGAAAACCTCACGGACAGCGGCGAATCCGACGAGCCGAGCGCACTGCTCGCCGCCGAGATCGAACGCCCCCGAGTGGGCCCGATGCGCGACATCGTGGCCACCATCCAGCCCGAACAGGACGCGATTGTGCGCTCCGGCGTGGACACCACGGTATGCGTGCAGGGTGCCCCCGGCACCGGCAAGACCGCGGTCGGACTGCACCGCGCCGCCTGGCTGCTCTATGCCCACCGCGAGCGGCTCGCTCGCCAGGGGGTGCTGGTGGTGGGTCCGAACCGGGCCTTCCTCGACCACATCGGCGCGGTGCTGCCCACGCTGGGTGAGGTGCGGGTCGGGCACACCACGATCACCGATCTGGTGGCTACTCGGCCCTTGCGGGCGGTCGATGCACCGGAGTTGGCGGTGCTCAAGGGCGATGCCCGGATGGCGCAGGTGCTGCAGCGCGCGGTGTGGGCCCGGGTGCAGGCGCCGACCGAACCACTCGTGGTGCCCCGCGGCTCGCGCCGCTGGCGGGTGCCGACCTATGTGGTGGCCGACATGGTCGACGAATTGCGCTCTCGGGGAGCGCGATACAACGCCGCACGTGCCATGCTTCCGCAGCGCTTGGCGCATGCGGTGCTCCTGCAAATGGAGGCGGCCGGGGAAAGCCCCGATGACCGCACCCATGACGCGGTCGCTCGGACCGCGGCGGTGAAGAGCTATGCCGCGACCCTGTGGCCGGCACTCGACGCACCGGGGGTGCTGCACGGATTGCTCAGCGATCCCGAGCGGCTGGCGGTGGCCGCAGACGGCATACTG
This sequence comes from uncultured Nostocoides sp., assembly GCA_936931335.1. Taxonomy (GTDB): domain Bacteria; phylum Actinomycetota; class Actinomycetes; order Actinomycetales; family Dermatophilaceae; genus Nostocoides_A. The sequence continues at coordinate 4,660 of CAKZIH010000147.1, forward strand.
ACGCCGGATGAGCAGGCAATGGTGTTGTGGGACAAGCCTTCTCGTACTGCGGGTTCGGCCAAGTGGTCGGCCGCGGATGCGGTCCTGCTCGACGAACTGACCGACGTGCTGGATCGCACCGGGAGCCTGGGACACGTCATTCTCGATGAGGCACAGGACCTCTCCCCGATGCAGTTGCGGGCGATCGGGCGGCGCTGCGCCACGGGTTCGGCGACGATCCTCGGCGACTTGGCGCAGGGCACCACCCCGTGGGCGAGCCATTCGTGGCCCGAGGCATTGGGTCACCTGGGCAAGGCCGATGGGGTGATCGAGGAACTCGATCGCGGATTCCGCGTGCCCACCAGCGTGATCACCTATGCCGCCCGCCTGCTCCCGGCGATCGCCCCGGACCTGCGCGTCCCGACTTCGGTGCGCGACAACCCGGGCCGGCTCGACGTCCATGCCACCTCGGCCGCCAGCCTGCTCGAGGTGATGGTCGCGCAAACGGCGCGGGCCATCCAAGCACCGGGATCGGTCGGTGTCATCGTGCCGGATGCCCTGGTCGCTGCGGCTTCGGGCGCCCTCACGGCTGGGGGGATCGCCCACGGCACCCTAGGCGCGGCCCACGGGGATGTGGACCACCAGGTCGACATCGTGCCGGCCACGGTCGCCAAGGGTCTGGAGTTCGACCGGGTCCTCGTGGTCGAGCCCGCCCAGATCGCGGCTGCCGAGCCCGATGAACGCACCGGGCTGCGCCGGCTGTATGTGGTGCTCACCCGCGCCGTCAGCGAACTCGACGTCATCCACAGCGAACCCCTGCCCGCCGCACTGAGCTGAGGGGGTGCGCCCGGGGCGCACGTAAGAAGCGCGACGTGGGCGTCGCGACTTGAGTAGCGCGACTCAGGCGCCGCGACCGGACGCTGGGCAGGCTGGTGGGCATGGCACGCACCCAGCTCGACGCCGTCCACGATCTCGAGGCGGAATTCGCCGAGGCAATGACCCGGCTCTTCTCCGTGGGCAATGGTCTGGCTGCGCTGCGCCGCGACCTGGCGCTGGGGACGGGTGAGGTGCTGGCCACGGTGGTCGCCGCGGACCAGGGGGGCGCGGCGACCACCACCACGCCGGGGGTTGTCGGGGCGCAGGGGGCGCCGACGACCCCCGGCGTGCCCGCCACCACTTCCGGTGTCCCCGGTCCGACGAACGCTGGCCCGGTGACTGTCGGCCCGACGAGCGACGGCCCGAGCACCGCTGACCCAAGCACCACTGGCCCGAGCACCGCCGGCCCGGCGCAACGCCCCGCACCGTGGTGGCAGCGCGAGGGCATGGTGGTACGCCTGCTCGGCGTGGCCGGGGCCGGGGTGTTGCTCATCGGGGTGACCCTGCTACTCGCCTTCGCGATCCAGCATGGCTATCTCGGGCCGAGGGCCCGGGTCGCGGGCGCGGCGGTGCTCGCCGTGGCGCTCGTGGCCGTGGCGCACCGGGTGGCG
>CAKZIH010000148.1 GCA_936931335.1 uncultured Nostocoides sp.
GACGCCACCTCGAGCTCCTCCAAGGCGGCCGACCTGCTGGCAGGCCGTTCACGAATCGACCCGCCAACCGCTCGAACGACGATCTCTGGGGCGAACCAGCAACCTCCGTCCATACGGCCCGGGCGGGCTGTATTGGTGTTGAGCAGCGTGAGGGTCACGGCCGAGACGCCATCCCGCGGATGACGCACGTTCGAGACGAGTTGCAGACCATCGGTTACCGCGTGGCGGTGGAGACCTTCGGCGGCGAAGGCCACACTGAGCTGGAGGTTCCAAGGGCCGATCTCCTCGCGGACCCAGGACCCCCCCGGCTGTTCGACGTACCGAGCAGCGGTCACGGTTATATCCAATTCCGCGCCTTCTGCTACCTCGACCGCGAATGAGAGACCCATCGACCGAGGGTGGCGGGCGTGTGCCATTGAGACGGCGGGGTCAGCTTGGGCATCGGCTGCCTGACCACCGACCTCCTGCTCCTCGTCAATCTCGGTCGATACCTCAACTTCGCCCGCCGTGCCGCTCTCATTGGGCAAGACCTCGGGGTAGAGCACACCGACGACGAACCGTGACAGAGGAAGCTCGTTTAGGACGTGGTCGCCCTCGTCTCCAAGCAGATCACCGCGCAACCGCTCAAGCATCCTGGCTCGCGTCTCATATGCATGTTTCAAGTTAGTCAACATCCGTCACCGCCATTCGAAAGCCACAGGGCCGCCTACGCGCGCTCCCACCCATAACCCATGAACCCCTCTCCCTGCCTGCTGTGCCTGCCCCAGAACTGACTCGGTGCCTTCAACCCGCGCTCCGCGTAGGGCCGGAACCTTCGACCTGCTGAGCTGTCGCACAACACTGCCAAAGACCTCGCTAGTACGGGCGATAGGCACACCGTCGACCGTCGCGTCCCAGGACGGGACGGTGCCGCCGTCAACCGAAGTCAGGTCTTCGCCTCTGCGCCACTCCACCTCACGACCGACCGCCGAACGAAGGTCGGTGGAACATGGACCGAGCTCCCGACACCACTGCGGCTCCATGAGGACTGCACGGGTACCGCCCCTAAACCCTCGCAGCAGCCATGCGCTACCGTTCCTCTTCGCCCATCCGCGGGTGTCGACACCCCGCACGGTCGTAAGATGAGACCGCGAGCGGGAGAGCGCGACGAACAGGCGCTTACTCGCTGCATCTTCTCCGTTGTCCTCCTCGTACCAGTCTCCAGGATCAACAAGGACGACGTTGTCGAACTCCAGGCCTTTGGCGCGATGCACCGTCGAAACGACGACGCTACTCTCGGGTGATCGAAGTAGCTCCGGGGGACAACGGCGCTGGCTGAGCCCAACGGCGAGTGATCTCTTGTCAAGAAAACGGCGTGAACCAGCTGAGCGCATCATTGCCCGCCATTTCCCCGGAATATCGTCGATCCCGTAAACGGATGCTGCCGTCTCGAAGTCGGTGAACGACATGCTCGGACCTGGGTCGTCCTCGAGCACCCTGGCTAGCCAGGGCGCCAGCGCTGCCTCAGCCCTGCTCGCCGCCCGTTCCGCTCCCATCCCAAGACCCCACAGGGCGTCTACCACCAGCCCTGCCCGAGCATTGGTGTCACATAAAAACGCAGTCGTCCCGGGCCAACGCCTGATGGTTGCGACAGCGTCCTCGTCGAGTTGGCCCAGTGGAGCAAGATCGTCAACAACCTCGCGTAACCGCGATAGGCAAGCGGAAGGCGATAAGTGGGTCAAGTCAGACCGTAGAGACGACACTCGCCGTGCGTCCGGGGTCTTCGACCGATACTCGCCGGCGAGAGAGACTTCGTCCGGAGCGAGCTTTTTCCGAAGCAGCTCGACGAGGCCTATGTGAGTGTCGGCATCGCGGCGTTGGAAGTCGTAGATCCCCTGCATCGGATCGCCCAGGACCGTAAATCCAGCGTTATTCTCGCGAACCCGCCCGAGGATCGCAAGCACAAAATCGGCTCGGACCCCCACCACGTCCTGTGCCTCGTCGACGATCACATGCCGGACGTCATCCAGCGGGGTCTGCCCGCCCTCGAGTACCAGCTCCGTAGCGCGGACGATCGAAGCTTCGTATCCGGTGAAAATCGGGTCGGAGGGCTCGAACTCCAGCCGGATCCGGGCCGCAAGCGCGTCAAGAGTTGTGACATCGACCCGATCGCCCGTGTCGGACGCCTCCTCAGTACGGTCGCGCAGAACATCAACGGCCGCGTTCGAGAAGGAAACGGCCAAGATCTCGTCGGGATAGGTCCCATCGTCAACGAGCTGACGGCAGCGCTCTGCGACGACCTGAGACTTGCCCGCGCCTGGGCCCGCCAGCACGAGAAGGCAGGAGCCAACCGGCTCGGAAGCCACCCGGGCCTGTTCCGCATCTAGCGTGATGTCCTCCATCACCGGGCCGACCGTCCGCCCCAGAGATGGGCGAAGTGCCGGAAGGCAAATCCCTCGCCAAAATTCGTGAGATTGTCTGCCACGTTGACGATCAGAACCTCCTCCTTCCCGCCGTTAAGCGGACCTCGCAGGCCGCGCCCAATCATCTGCTGGTAAATGTTCGGGCTGAACGTCGGTCGAGTGATGAAGACCGCGTCGACCTGAGGGACGTCGAAGCCCTCCGTGAATACGTTGTAGTTCGTCAGCACTCGGACCCGACCGGCGCGGAAATCGTCGATGTAGCGCCGGCGGGCATGCTTAGAGGTCGTGCCTGACACCGCCCGCGCCTCGACGCCACGGAACGACAGCATGGCCGCCAAGACCCGCGCGTTCTCAACGGAGGTGGCGAAGAGCAGAACCTTCTGGCTGGGATCGAGCTCAAGAACGGAATCAACGATCACGCGGTTTCGGTCCGCGTTCTTTCCGAGCCGCTCCTCGACCGACGGAAGGATTCGCCTCAGGTCGCGCGCGGCAGCCGCTTCCTCAGGCGAAAGCTTTAGTTCTGCACCTGCCAGCTCTCGCTGGCGAACCCTAGCAAGAATGCTCATGTCCTGGAGGTATGCGTACACATCATCATCAGGGAAGACGCCCGCATCTAGAGCATTCCCGTTGTAACGACTTGCTAGACGAGCGGTCTCTTCCTCGTTGAAGCCACGAAACGGCGTCGCCGTGAGCCCGAGCATCGGGACGCTCATTTCCGCCACGCGCGCGGTTCCGCCTAGTGCGCTGAGCGCCTTGGTGTACTGCTTACCGATGGACCGATGGGCCTCGTCCACCACGATCATAGAAGGACTAACCAGCCAGCCGTACTCCGCCTCCCACTTCCCGTTTTTCCGGCGCTGAATGGCGTCCAGCTTCGCGACGGACGCGACGACGACCTGGTGTCCGTCCCTTTCGTTCGCCTCGTTCTCCCCCCAAAGCCTGCTCAAAGTCAGCGGCGTTCCCGCACCGCCTCTGGCACGCCACACCTGGGACCAGGTCTGCGTCGCCTGTTCGCACAGCTCGTCGGTCTCAGCAACCCAAACGATGCGGAGAGCCCGAGTCGCTTCGGCCATGTGCTCGACCAGCGCCTGGACCGCGACCCGGGTCTTCCCGGCACCCGTTGGCAGTGCAACCAGGCCTCTGGTCTGTTTGGCTTCTGGATGCAGAAGGTCCCGGATCCTCTGGCCAATTACGCGTTGATAGTCGTGCAGGTCGCCGAGCAGGGGCGGTCCCTCGACCTCGACTTCGGCCGCACGCTTCTCACCCGAGAAGCCAGCGAACTCGACAGGAAGGTCGAGGGACCGGACCCACTCACGGGCCGCGCGCGAACCGGCCCACGTCGACGGCGGTTCTAGTCTCTTTCGGTCAAGCGCCGCACGGTGAGTCTGCAAGATCTCGTATCCGTCGACAGCCAGCGCCAACCGGGCGAGGGACCGTGGATCGAGAACCTCGTTCCCTGACTCGAGGCTTGCCAGAGCAGCAGATGGAACGTGTTTGCGGAGGTCGTCAACCCCTACTGCCAATATCAGTTTATCAAGGACGTCCGGTGCCGCCGCGATCTCCTGGCGGAGCTTGTTCCGGCGTGCCTCCTCCATTCGATCCAGGACCGCGTCAGGCCGGATGTTGATGTCTGTCGCTCGGGCGATCTGACCTATGACGCCCTGGTCGGTCGAGGCAGTGGTGTAAACGATCCGGCCCTCACGGTGCTGCTGGAGAGGGCGAACCAACTGGCCTGTCGGTGTGGCCGTTAGAATCTCCAAACGGCGACAGGGTTGGACTGTGAGGTCCAACAGGTCGTGAGGAAGATCAAGACGCAGCGGCGGGTATCTGTCAGCGGCCGAGAATGGCTCGCCAGCTGGCTCGAACTCGAGTGTCTCGGTGAGCATCTCCTCACCCGGCGGCATGTCCCAGCCGTCACGCAGCGAGTCACAGTCGGCTTCCGACGCCGCTAGGATGCACGGGATACCTGCGGCTACGAGTGATTCGAACACCTCCTTCCGCGCGGTGACGGCAGCCTCGGTCGCCGCAACCTCGGCCGTACCCGCCCCTTTCCGAACTTTGATCCGGGGCGGCGCGGACTGCCCCTGATACGCCGCCCACGCGTACAGAAGGAAGCGCCGATTCTCGTCCCACCGCCCGGCCTCAGCACAGAGGGCGTCCCAGTCCTCCTGGCGCAAATCGTCGACCGAGGATCCCAAGCGGAGAGCGCGGCAGATCGCGTCAGAAAGCGCAGGCTCTTTGACGTAGGGGAGTGGTTGTTCAATGCCGTCAATTTCGGCACCGCCGTTCCAGCGCAGGCACCTCCGTACCGGCTGCGGTCCTGCAAGCGTCTCGAGGTGCCCGTAGCGGGCCAGGTGGTCCCAGACGGGGTCTAGGCGGGAGGTAGGTGAACCACCGCCCTTGCGCGAGATTCGCCACGTTTCGTTGCCGTCGAGCTGACGAATCGCGGCAAGGGTGAGTGCTACGCGGCCAGCCGGACTCAGTTCGGGGAGGACTCTGAGCGGCCAAATCACCCGCCCCTCGTCGATGTCGATCGATGCGTCCGGCAGACGTGGGGCCGAGATATGTCTCCGAAATGCCTCGCGAGACCGTTCGCGAGCAACAGTGCGCCAGGGTTCCACGGGCGGGTTGACGATTCGGCGCGGCGCAGCTACCAAGCCGAGCCTTTCCAGGAGCTCCCGGTCCTGCTGGTGGAAACGCATGTCGACGGCGAACGCCCGGTCCCGTGAGCCGTCATCCGGAATGACAGGTCCGGGGAGGAAAACCGAGCCCGGTTCCGCCCAGCTTCCGGCCGCTGAACGCACTCGCAGCCTGGTTAGCACCTCGTCTTCAAACGTCTCGCGAAAGATCCGTTCCGCTTCGTCGACCCCGTTCTTGCGCGACGCTGCCCAGACTCGGTCCCAGTGGACGGTGGGCTGGCAGAGCTCACTGCGGAGTTCTCCGGCGTCATCGAAGATTTCGATCCCGAGGTGCCCGAGCGCCCGAACCACAGCGGGGTCGGCGGCGAGGACTGGGTCGATGATGAGCTGGCCCGTCTGGGTACCGGGACCGGGGAGGAACACCTGACCTCGGCGGCAGGTGTGCACAGACCCGTCGTCGAGGAGAAGGACACGCGCCTTAAGCAGCTCCTCCCGGTGATCCGGCAAACGCTGGAGCAGTGAAGATACAAGCCGGACTGCGGCCGCACTGCCCTCCACTGTGGGGGTACGCACAAGATGTTCGACCCACTTCCGCAGTGACACGGCCGCGCGCTCGTGGTATCGGAGGAGCCGAAGGACCTTCGAGCGACTCTCCGCGGACGACACCCCGTGATGAACCCAGTTCTCGGGGTCGGGACAAGCACTTGACCAGAGCGCGAGCTCAGTCGGTGCGAGCCCCTCGGGGTGCAGGTTCACCCGCGTCGGGTGACGAAGTCCGCCCGCGAGCGTCGGAATGCACGGCCTTTGGCTCACCGCGCGCATGACGGGGTCATTGATGACCTCGTCGGCATAGCTACGCTTCTCCTTGCCGCGCGCGGGAAGGACGTCAAGCACAGAGTTTGGGCGATCAGCACGGTGCAGATGAGGCAGCGCTCCCACCACGAGGCGCGGGAGGACCGTGGTAAGCAACTCGTCGTTGAAGGCTCCCGGCAGCAGAGATTCCCGGTCGTCTGCCAGCTTCCAGGGTGCGTTGACGATGCCCGACAGGGTCGTAGGGGAAGCAGTTGGAAAAAAGGACCAGAAGGCACCGATGCCCTTGGGTGCACCATCCAGAGGCGCGGCCCAGGACACCTCGACTGCCTCGCGAGCCGCGGCGTATCCCCCGTCCGCCAGAGCCTCCTTGCTCGGGTTGTGGGTCTCCCGGCGCACTACCCAGGTCGACTTACGACCTGCGTCGTCGAGCACGAACCCGCCCTCGTCTCCGGGTCTGAGGGTGATCGAGCGGGAGCGACCAGAGTCACGGTCCTCGATGTCCAGGCGCTTCACATGTTGCGAGAACAGTACGAACTGCGCGGGGAACGTGCTCAGCGAGGAAGCGAGCGTCGCTCGTTCCCGCAATACGGGAACGACAACGACTGTCGCGGCCCACTTCATCAGTGCCTGCAGGACCGGGTCCCCGCGACTCACGTCCCACGGATCGACCGGTCGCGCGTACCGCATGACCGGGTAGCGCTCGAGACCCGGTACCTGCTTCCGCAGGACCTCTTCAGACAGGGAACGGCTGAACTCGAAGCTCCCCGATCGACTGACGATTTTCGGCGCGTCAGACACGGCAAGGACCGACTTGAATCCCAGACCGAACCGTCCGATCTGTTCGTCGCGCTTGACCGAGTCGTGGGTCGCCATCAGGGCGCGTACACCATGCACCGCGACAGGGTCCCCGTTGTTCGCGACGTACAGCGTGCTCGAGGTGAGGACGACCTCGCAGCGACCGTCCGTACCTCGACAGGCGTCTGCAGCGTTCTGGAGAAGTTCGAAGAGCTGGCGCCTCGCGTAAGCACCCTCGACAATGCTGCGCTCGATGTTGGCGTCCTGCCCCACCCGAGCCGGATCGGCGCGGTACGTGTCTAGGACCCGCTCGTTCTGCGCGAGCACGGCGCGAGCAATCTCACCGTCCAGGCCCTCCCACTCCATTGCCATTCTTGCGTTTCCCCCTGCCGTAGCGCGTGTCGAGGTATGAGAGGAACATAACCGCCCCGCACGACAACGGACGTCGCTGCCCTCGCGCGTCTTCCCTCGGCCGTCGACGAGGCATGCCTCGACTAGCTCGGCGCACCCATGCGCACTCAATCGGGCAGCGAACCGCGCTCGGCGCGTCGGTGCCATAGGCCCCACCGTGACGGCCCAGACGACATTGGGCGCAGAGTCGTTGAAGCGTCCGTCCGCGTGAGCGCCTGGCATACCGCCCCGGTGTACCGCCGCCCAGTGCTCAACACACCAGCGCGTCGACGCGCCCTGCCCCTATGCCCCCGTGCCTGTCAGAACACGCCGGTTGCGGCCTCGCGTCGAGGGTCGCCTGCCGCCTCGAGCTGGCCGTCCTCGCGCAGATAAGCCGCGCCGACGCCGCCGAAGAACATCGACCGCTCCCCGTGCCCGCGGGAGGGCAACGATGATGCCCGCACCGCCGCGACGACCTCCGGGTCCTCCTCGAACTCGACGACCCCTTGGCCGTCGACGATCGACACGTGCACCCGCGGCCGGTCGATCGCGGACTGGAGGTCGAGCCCGTGCAGGCAC
>CAKZIH010000149.1 GCA_936931335.1 uncultured Nostocoides sp.
ATCGCCATCCCCGGACTCACCGCCGTGGGCTCCGCCGCCGCGGAGCCTGCCGCCGGGCCCGCCGCCGGGCCGACCGCCGCGTCCTGGAGCGCCACTCTCGGCTACGAGGCCTTGGCCCAGACGAATCCGGGCGGCATCGCCCTGGACCCTGCCGGCAACGTCTATGTCACCAATACCGGCAACGACAGCGTCGCCCGCTTCCGGGCCGGGACGGCCGTGGCCGACTGGACGGTGGGTCGCCGGGGGGCCAGCCGCGCGGAAGGTAGCTTCAACGACCCGCGCGATATCGCCTGGCTGGGTAACAAGGTGTTCGTCGCCCAGCCCGACGGCGTGCTCGTTCTCGACGCGGCGACCGGCGCCTTCCTCCGCGAACTGCGTTATGGGTTCAAGGTGCCGATCGGGATATCCACCGGGGTCTTTGCCGACGGAAGTCCAGCCCTCCTCGTTGCCGATGGGCGAAGCGGCGCAATCGAGATGTTCGATGCGTCCGAGCGTCATGTCCGCACCATTCCCGCCCGCGCGGCCGGCGCGGGCACCCGGGATGCCGACACGGATGCGGCGGGCAACATCTATGTCGCCGACTACCGCAATCATCGGATCAACAAGTACACCCCGCAGGGGACATTCGTTAAGGACTGGAACGGCGGGAAGGCGTGTTCCATCCCCAAGCCCTATGGCGTGGAAGTAGATGACACCGGCCGGATCTTCGTCGCCGCATCCAACAACAACCTCATCCGGGTCTTCGATGCGAATGGAAGCTGCCTACGCACGTATGGCAGCAATGGCCACGGCCCCGATCAGCTCTCCCAACTGCGGCGCGTGGCGGTCGGCCCCGGCCGGACCCCGCAGGTGTATGCCGCAGACCTGTGGGGCTTGAAGGTCCTGGTCTACAACGCCGACGGAGCGATCATTCGCCGCATCGGCGACGGAACCTACCCACCCGCCGGTGGTCTCAACGAGACGACGTCGGTCCAAGTGGACGGGAATGCCGTCTACGCCACCGATGTCAACGATCACCGGATCACGGTGTGGCGCCCCAATGGCGCTGTCAGCACCTTCGGAAACAAGGGCCGGCAGTCCGGGCTAGCGGCATTCAACTGGCCGCAAGGCATCGGGTTGAACCCGGTCAACGGCAATGTCTGGGTGGGCGACACCCATAGCGACAACATCAAGGAGTTCCCCAAGTTCGGGGCGGCCAAGGCGCTGCGCCAATTCAGTGGTGCACCGGGCAAGCCGATCCACTGGCCCGGCAATATCGCCGTCGACACAGCCGGGAATATCTACGTCGGCGAGATGTCCGGTGGGATGGTGACTGCGTATACCCCTGCGCTACAACCGAAATGGCGGGCCAGTGCGCCGGGCGTGGTCGGGGTCGCCTGGGACCCGGTAGGCAAGCGCGTGCTGGCCACCACCAACGGCACCCGCCCGGTGGTCGCCATCGCCGCCGCGACCGGCGTCACCACCCCCCTCGCCGCGACGACCGGCGAAGGCGCAGGGCAACTTGGCCTGCGGCCCGGCGGCGTCGCGGTGGATGCCGCCGGGCGCATCTGGGTGGGTGACTCGGCGAAGAACCGGGTGGTGGCCCTCAGTCAGACCGGGGCACCGCTCGGCTTCGCCTTTGGCAGTTTCGGCACAGCCAAGGGCCAGTTCAACCACCCGATGGGCCTCGACTTCGGCCCGGACGGCAAGCTCTATGTGGCAGACAGCTGGAACAGCCGAATTCAGGTCTTCACGATCTCCTGACCCCCGCTCGCTCCCAGCGGGGGGACGGGGGCCCGGTCAGCTGCGTACCAAAACCTGCCCGTCATGGGCGGGGATGGTGATCGCGCCGCTGACCGTGGCCCCGTCCATCGTCCGGTACGACCCGGACAAGGAGACCGACACAGCAGCGGAAGTCGGGTTGGCCACCACCAGCCCGTGGGTGAACGGGCGCTGGTAACTGGCTCCCACCCGCGAGTAGCTGGCGGTCGGGGTGCCCGGATCAACCCGGTTGTACGGATGATCCATCATCGTGGAGGTGGTGGACTTGTCGCGCAGGAAGCACATCATCGAGCGGCCATTGCTGCCGAGAAGGAAGGTAGCCACGGTGTAGCGGTGCCACTGGTTGACCTGGGCCGGCGTGGCCGGGGCCCACATTTTGGTTACCGTCATCGCGGCTTTGCCCTGGGCCTCCACATCACGGAGCATCTTGATCTCCGCCTCCCACTCCGACTCGCTGCGGAAGCGCGTCACCGAATCCTGGGGTCCCCGCACGAAGACCTCGGCCATTGCCCCATCGAGTGGGGAGACCAGTGGCCGCGAGGCCTGCGTGGGGTCGAAGTAGCGGGCGCCATATCCGAGCCCGTTGCCCATCACCGGCCCAGTCATGGCGCTCGACACCGCACTGGCGATGGCAGTCGTCTTGTTGATCCACCAATTCGGCGTCCACACCGAGCCGTCGGCGTGCACGGGCTTGGAGAGCAGGTATGCGGGTGCGGTCAGCGGACCAGAACCCAAGACGTCTAGGAAGCAGCCGTCATAGTTGCTGGTGCGAGTGAGCAGGACACACTTCTCGGCCACCTGCGCCCGCCACCGCGGATCATCGATTTTCATCACATATGTCGAGGGCCAGTCCTTTGCGGGGACCTTCTTGCCCGCGGCGTTATGCGCATACAAGTCCTCGGGCAACCCCGACCCGCCGAAGGTGGCGTTCTTGTACACGACAAGCTTGAGGTCGGGATTGGCGGCTTTCATAACCGCCGCGGTCGACTTGAACTTGTTCGGCATTGCGGCGATGACGCTCATCCGCGCACCGAATTCCTGCAGTTCGGCCGTGCTGTACGCAGTGGTGCGCCGGGCCATCCATTCGGGAGCCCAGAGCTTGAAGAAGTCGGAGCTGGTGCCGGCCGCTGCGGGCGCCGGGTCGGGTGCCGGCTGCGCGGAGGCGGACGGCATACCGACCAGCGCTGCGGCGAGGCAGGTCAGGGCCGCGCGAGTCCGCGTGGGCAGGAGAATACGTGCCATGGGGGAGTCCTCTTCTGGGGGATGAGTGCCGCGCACTGTCGGGAAACACCGGTTCTGGCGGACGGCAGGCCGTGGGAGTCGGCCCAACCATGATGCCTCAAGCGCGCCGGAATCGCCGGTCATGTGAGCGATGGCACAGCCGGGTCAGCCCGACCCGACGCCGATCACACCCCGAGCAGGGACTTGACCGGGTCGAGCGCGAAGTAGAGAACAAAGAGCGCCGTAGTGACCCACATCAGCGGGTGGATCTCGCCGATCTTGCCCTTGGCGACCTTGATCACGACATAGGTGACGAAGCCGGCACCGATCCCCACGGTGATCGAGTACGTGAACGGCATGAGGATGATCGTCAGGAACGCCGGCAGGGCGATCTCTAGGTCATCCCAGTCGATCTCGCGCACCTGCTGCATCATCAGGAAGCCGACGACGACCAGCGCGGGGGTGGCCGCCTCATACGGGACCACGGCGACCAGCGGTGCCAGGAAGGTCGCCAGCAGGAACATCGCGCCGGTGACCACGGAGGCCAGACCGGTACGCGCACCCTCACCGACGCCAGACGCCGACTCGATGTATGACGTATTGGAGGACACCGAGGCCGCCCCACCGGCCATCGCGGCGACCGAGTCGACCAGCAGAATGCGCTCGGCATGCGGCGGATTGCCCTCGGCGTCGTTGAGCCCGGCCTCGGAGCCGATGGCCACCATCGTGCCCATGGTGTCGAAGAAGTCGGCGAGCAGGAGCGAGAAGACGAGCAGCATGGCCGAGACGGCACCCACGGCCTTGAATGAGCCGAGCAGGTTGAAGTCACCCAGGAGCGAGAAGTTCGGGGTCTGCGCGATGCGCTCGGGCAAGGCGGGCACATTGAGGCCCCAGCCGGCGGGGTTGACTACCTTGCCGCTGGCGTCGGTCCGTCCCCCGATGTTGCCAACGGTCTCCACCACCAGGGCGAGCACGGTGGCGCCAAGGATGCCCGCGAGGATGGCGCCGCGCACCTTGCGCACCAGCAGCGTGATCGTCAGGAAGAGGCCGATCACGAAGACCAGGAGCGGCCAGCCCACGAGGAAGCCGCCGATGCCCAGTTCGCCGAGCGGGCCACCCGCGGACTTGCGGACGAAGCCGGCATCGACGAAGCCGACCACGGCGATAAAGAGACCGATCCCCACGCTGATCGCGGTTTTGAGCTGCGCTGGCACGGCGCGGAAGACGGCCGTGCGGAATCCGGTGAGCACCAGGATTGTGATGACGATGCCCTCGATGACCACCAGGCCCATGGCGTCGGCCCACGTCATACCGGGCAATTTGGCGACGCCGAAGGTGAGGAAGGCATTGAGTCCCAGCCCGGTCGCCAAGGCGAGTGGGAAGTTGGCGACCACACCCATGAGGATGGTCAGCAGACCCGCTAGCAGCGCGGTGGTCGCGGCGACCATGGCGATATTGGGCGCATTGCCACCACCGAGGAAGCCCCCGGTCGAGTCGGCCTGGGTGCCGATGATCAGCGGGTTGAGCACCACGATGTAGGCCATCGTGAAGAAGGTGGCCAGGCCGCCGCGGACTTCACGGGCCACGGTTGTCCCCCGGGCCGTCAGCTTGAAAAAGCCGTCCAAACCGCCGCTGGCGGGCGGTTGGGGCGAGGACGAATCGGTCACCGCGGTGCTGCCTGACATGGGGCATCAGCCTAGGCGACGTCATCGCGCTCCGATGACCCAGCCCAGGCCCGCACCCACCCGTGGTCCTTGTCGAAGCTCGGGCGGGTCTCGGCTTAGCCCGTGTACTCCTCCATCAGCCCGGTGCGCTCAACCAGACCCGTCGACGAATCCAAGACCATCGTGCCTACGATCTCCGCAGCCGCCGGCAGCGTCACGGTTGACGCCTTGTTCTTGAGAGTGTCGGTCTGCCACAGTTTGAGCTCGCTGAGGTCCGCCGTGCCGGCGAACCGCTTGACCGTGAGGGTCATGGTTGTGCCAGCCACGTCGGCGACGACATATGTGGACTGCCCGCGCTGGATGAGCCCGCCGTGCGTGATCTGGGCGATCCCATCGACATAGTGCGCGGTGATGTCATGGAACTCGCCGCTGAAATAGACGTTGACGCCATACTCCTTAAGTACGCGCCACAGCGCAGATCCCTGGCCGCCGGTATACATCAACCCGGAGGAGTAAGCGCGGCGGATGGGGCCGATGATCGGGGTGTGGCCTTGGACGATGATCCAGTCCACGCCGTCGGCCCGGGCCGTGGCCAGCACAGAAGTAAGCCACGCTAGTTGCTTCCCGTCCAATTGGGCGACCACATCAGTATTGCTGCGACGGAAGACATCCAAACTGACGAATTGGACCTCCGGATGGGGGCGAACGGCATACGCCGTGCCCGCAGCCTGACCCTCCGGCCGGTTGACGAAGCGTGGGGCGCCAGCAGCATCGGTCATCATGGTGCGGCTATAGGCCGCCTTGAAGACACCCACATTCCGCCATTTGAATGCGGTGATCCCCCCATCCGCACGCCGCCACGGGTTATCCCCTAATTCGTGATCGCCAACGGCTGGATAGACATTCAGCCCGCGGCCGGTGAACCGGGCCAGGGTCTGGCGGTAGTAGGTATCGGCCGCCAATCGGACCGCGGCGAGCTTCTGGCTTTCCGTCGTGACCGGACCGAAAGTGCCCGTCTTGGCGGTGTCCACCCCCCAATGACCCTCGACGAAATCACCATCGGCGAGGACGTGCGGCGTGCCCTCATCTCGCACCGCGTCGAGCACCGTGGCGATCGCCGTTTCGTATGAGGGGTTCGTCGAGTTCGGCTGACCAGCCCGGTAATAGCGGGTGCCCGTGACATCGCCAATATCCGCGTTGAGGAAGTCGGTCATCGACACAAAACGGAAGGCATCGGCGGGCGGAGTGTCACCCGCCGCCGGCAGCGAGTTGGCGGCTACCCCGGTCACTGCAAGCGAGACGAGGGCCACGCTGAAAGAACGGCGCGTTGATCTGAGAAGAAACACAATGCGAACGCTGCCAGCCGCAGCCAGTCGGGAGCAGTCCCCTGGAAGGGGGACTAGGCATGGCGCCCGCGGTGGGATGCCCCAGCGTGGGACGGATGGGCGTACTCTCGCCGGGTGAGCACCCTGCGGCGCGAGAACGGCATACCTGCTCCGCAGGGGGGCGCTCCCACTCCCCGGGTAGCCCGCCCCATCCAGGTGCCGACCGACCGCATCATCGTGCTCGGGATGGGCGCGTGGTTGCTAGCTCTGGCAATCATCCTGCTGGTGCCGAGCCTGCACCGCGCAGATCGCGCGTGGTGGCCTTGGGTGTGCGTCACCGGGCTGGTGCTGGGTGCACTCGGCTATCTCTATGTGCGTCGCGGGCGCGGCAATGCCGCGAGCGCTCATCAGGCCGGTTCGGAGTCGGTACCAGCGGAGAATGAACCCGCCGATTCGCAGTCCTATTACTGACGATCGGCCACCGCGTTGACGTAGGCATGGACGAGGCTGGCGCCTCAGTAGCGGTCCGGCCCGCTGCTGCGATGGCGAATGACCCAGAGTGGAAAGCCCACCCACAGGGCAAGGACCAGGAGGCTCGCGCCGCCGGCGAAGACCAGCCCGATCAGGTGGCCGCTGACCAGATCCACGACGAAGGCGACTGCGCCGATGAGCGCGAGCCCAAGCGTCACGAACGACATGCGGGCAAAGGCGTCCCCAGCGTTCAGCAGGATGTCCTTCTGCCGCCTGCGGAAAAGGACGCGGTGGGCAATGACCGGCGCGAGATTGAGGACCGTGGAGGTGGTGACGAGGGAGATCACCACCAGATAGAGGATGCGGTCGAAGCTGGAGACCCGGTTGAAGCTCGATTGGAAGGGCAGGGTTAGCAGGAAAGCGAAGAGGATCTGCACCCCGGTCTGGGTGACCCGCAACTCCTGAAGTAGTTCATTCCAGTTGCGGTCGATGCGCTGGGCCGAGGTTTCCTGACGGGTCGCCTCGATTTCGACCAGCGCGGCTTCCGGCGACGCGTCATTGGGCTCATCCGCCGCCATACCGGACATCCTTCCAGCGTCCCGGGCTAGCCGAGGCCCAGCAACCGCGGGTGAATCTCAGAGTTCGTCGAGCGTAATTTCGTCGACCAGCGGCCCGGGCACGCGTACCGGTTCCGGCACTTCGGCATCCACCTGGCTGTGCGCGCCGCAGCCGTGGTCGTAGCTGACCACGGTGCCGTCCGAGGGCGACCATTCGTTGGCGCACACCCCGAAGACGCTGCGCAAGGCCCCGGCGAGCTGCACATAGAAGCCGCAGGTCGCACACGGAGCTGGCGCCTTGACGGCCACCGGCGCATGCGGGCCGTGGCCGCCGTCATACCAGCGCTGGGCGGCAACCGACCGACCCTCGCGCGAGAGCACCCGTTCGCGGCCTAGCCCCAGCTCCCAGAACGCGAGCGCGTCCACATCCTCATCGCCCGTCGCTTCGAATCCCGGCTCGAGCAGCGGGTCGTCGGCCAGGTATGGCGTGACATCCCCGGCACCGATGTCACCCGGGGCGAGGCGATCGGCATACGGGAGCCAATCGGGGGGCAGCAGCGCGCCATCGGCGGGGCCGAGGCTGACCTCGCAGA
>CAKZIH010000150.1 GCA_936931335.1 uncultured Nostocoides sp.
CTGGCCACCGTGAAGTTGGCAACCGCCGCGCCGGAGGGCGTGAAACGCAGCTCCGGGTCGGACGTCAGGTTGCCGACGATGGTGATGGCGGTTTCGCCTGCCATGGGGTGCTCCTGTGCTCGAAATCAGGCGTCGGCGCGCAGCAGCTTGGTGCGCATGACCAGCTCGGAGAGACCGAGCTGACGGTCCAACTCCTTGGCCGTCGCCGGCTCGGAGGTGAACAGGGTGACGACGTAGCTGCCTTCGTCCTTCTTCTTGATGGGGTAGGCCAAACGGCGCCGGCCCCACACATCGATGTTGTCGACGGTGCCACCGTCGGTCTTGACGACGCCCAGGAACTTCTCCATGGTGGAGCCGATCTGGCGGTCGTCGATCTCGGGGTCAAGGATGACCATGAGCTCGTACTGACGCATGCGGAAAGATCCGCCTCCTCTGGTCTGAATCGGTCACGGCGAGTCCGTGACAGGAGGGTTGACGTCACCGCGGCATGCCGTCGCCGGGGTAACCGCACCAGGGTAGCCCGAGGCGCTCGCTCCAGCCCAATCCTCTGTCCACAGGCCACTCCGAACGGTGCCTACGCTGGTGAGCATGAAGGCGCCGGATGCACAGTTCCCGCCGGCGGTCCGGCTGCTGCTGGCGGACCTGGCCCGCACGGTGCCCGCGCTGTCGGTGACCGTTGACCCCAATGGCACCGGCAGGGAAGTGACCGCCTGGGTGTGGGGGCCGTCTGGCGGGGGGATTGGCGTGCTGGTGCCTTGGGAAGGGTTCACCGCCACCGAGGCCCTCGCGCACCTGGTGGACCAGTTGCACGACTTCGTGCTGGAAGAACTCGCCGGCCAGGGCCTCTCCACGAGTTGGCCGCCGTGCCCTGAACATCCCGATCGGCACCCCCTGGTGGCGGCGGCCGTCTCGGATCGGGTGATGTGGACCTGTCCGGTTGCTCGCCGCCCGGTGACCCCGGTCGGCTCGCTCGGGACCTGACCTCCCGAAGCCCTCGATCGGGCCGGGAAAGGAGTTGCCGACGGGCGCACCGGCTGCCTTTACTCCGGTATGCCGTCCACCCCACCCGACTACGACCATACCTCCGCGCGACCCGACTTCACGGCGCTGCCGGAGATGGTGCGCGCGGAGGTCGCGCGGCTGGCCGGGGGGCCGATAAGCCGTGCCGAGCCTCCAGTGACTTCCGGGTTCACCGGCTCGTATGCCGGGACCGTGCACTTGGCCGACAGCAGGCGCGTCTTCGTGAAGGCGGCCGGCCCCGCGATGCCGCATGTGGTGGCCGGCCTGCGCCGGGAGGCCGAGGTACTGCCGCGGCTCATTGCGCTCTCGTGTGCATCACGGCTGATCGGCGCCGGCTCACCGGCCACCGACGAGGGCGTATGGGAGGTGCTCGTGCTGGAACATCTGGCCGGCCACCAGCCCGGTATGCCGTGGACCACCCCCGACGCGGACGCCGCGCACGACGCCTGCCTGGAGGTAGCGTCCGCTCCGGTGCAATTGCGCGCCGACTTGGGCTTGACCGGGGTCGCCAGCGAGGTGCTCGCCGATCCGGAGGTCCTGGCGCTCTTCCCACGGCTGGCCACCGGTGCCGCCCCCTGGCCACCGCAGATTGCCCTCCCGAGCCGGGAGCAGTTCGCCGAGCTGGACGGGCTGATCCAGCGAATCCCCTCCGCGCTCGCCGGTACGGCGCTGTGCCATCTGGACGTTCGGCCCGACAACCTGCTGATCGTCGCGGGCCGCGCGGTCCTGGTGGACTGGAACTGGGTCTGTGCCGGGCCGCCCTGGCTGGACTTCGTCGGTTTGTGGCCGCATATGGCGTATGACGGGATCGACCTGTCGCGTTATGCCGATTCGCCCTTGCTCGCCGGCGTCGACCCGGACGATGTGGACTGCTTCTTGGCGGTGCTCACGGCATACATGCTCCGCGGCTGGGACGCACCGCCGCCACCGGGTTGCACCCCGGCCCTGCGTGCCCACGGAACGTGGCAGGCCGAAGTTTTGCTGGACCTGCTGGCCGCCCGCCGCGGCTGGGCGCGCGCTTAACCCGCCACGCCCACCCGAGGTTGCGGCGGGAGTTGTGAGGGGGCGCTGGCGCCGGGCGCGTCCGCGGGCGCCGGGGCGTCCACCGGCTCCTGGGGAGCGACGGCGTCCTGCCAGATCCGGGTGACCAGCCAGGTGATGGCGGCCAGTCGGATCAGCAGGAAAACGACATACCAGGGGCCCGGGAGGGCGCGGTCGGGGTTGGTGAGGGCACCGACATACAGCCATACGGCGAGGAAGTGCAGCGCCTCGCCACCGGCCCAGATCAGGTGATCGCGCCAGCGCATGCCGGCCATCACGGCCAGCGGGAGCAGCCAGAGCGCTGCCTGGACCGGCACGGCCTTGCCGGTGATGGTGGCCATCGCGACGACGATCAGGGCCACCTGCGCCCAGGACGGGGTGCGGGTGGCGTGGCGGACGAAGAGCCAACCAAGCCCGAGGGCGAGCCCCCAGCCGGCGACCGCCAGCAGCGAGACGGCCCACGCGGGCACTGCGGCCCCGGCGACCGTGGGGATCAGCCACAGCGAGCCGTAGCCCGCCTCGCTATTCCACCAACCCGAATAGGCAGAGGTCAGCGCCTGCGGCTCAAGCACCCCGACGACCAGCGCCACCGCGCCCACGGCGCCGGTCGCCACGGCCAGTGCCCGACCGACCCGGCCGCGATCGGCGCCACGCAGGACGAGCAGGACCAGCGCGAGGGCGACTAGGACGACATACGAGCGGGTCATGATTCCGAGTCCGAGCAGGAGGCCGGTGAGCACCACCTTGTCTCGGCGCCAGGCGAGCAGCGCCCCGGCTACCAGGGTCACGGCCAGAGCGTCGCTGGAGAGCACCGCGGCGAGCACCAGGATCGGGGAGAGCGCCACCTGGGCGGCGGCCGGCACATCGGTGGGCAGGTAGCGCAGCACGCACCACACCGTCAGCGCCAGCAGCAGCGTGATCAGCACCACCCAGTAGAGGAAGTAGTACCGGGAGCCGTCCAGCGCGGAACTCACCGGCACCAGCCCGCCCAGCAGGCTCATCACCGCGCCGGCGAGCGCCGGCTGATCGACGTGCGCGCTGCCATCGGCGAAACCGCCGATCCCGTTGTGCAGGTTGCCCAAGGCATACTGCGCCGGCAGATCGGAGAAACAGGCCCGCCAGAACTGATCGCTCCCATTCCAGCCGTAGCGCACGCAGTGCTCGCGCTGCAGCACCGCCAGCACTATCGGCAGCGCCACCAGGGGCAGGATCCAGGCGGCGAGCCGGGCCGACCAGCCCGCCTCCCGGGTATGCCGGCCGGGCGGCCCACCGATCAGCGCGGTGGCCCGGGGCGGCAGCAGGTCGGGCAGCGTCATCTCAGTCTCCGGCGGCGGCGCCCACCGGCGCGGTCGGGTCCCCG
>CAKZIH010000151.1 GCA_936931335.1 uncultured Nostocoides sp.
ACGCCAAGCCGCATACCGGTGATCTCGAACCACGGCCTGGAGCTGCGGGTAGTCCAAGATGAGTGCGTCGAATCCGGGAAACCGGAGGGCTCGGCGTCGGCAATCTCCAGCACCGGGTATGCAGCAGCGGTAGCCCCGTGAAGCCACCAGGTGCGGGGTGACCTCCAGCCAATGACCAGGCGATTCCGCAGTTCGGGGAGCAAAGCACTCTCTTGCAGCTCGAAGGTGCGCCGCTGCCCGTTGTCACCGGTCTCTCCAAGATTGGTCACGGCTCCCCAGAACCGGGCGCGATCACCGCCATCCGGAAGGAATACGAACCAAATGGGCGGCGGGCTGGCGGGGAAGATGCGCGGGTTGCTCGACTGGCTTTGGGTGTAGGCCAGGATCTCGGCGGGGGAGGAGTCGGCGTGAAGGCCCGTCGTGCCGTCCATGTGCTCACGAACGTAGGCATGGCGGATGACCAGTGCAGTAGCGGGGTCGATACTGGCGCTGGCCATGACTTGGGCGAACGCGAGGGTCATTGCGCAGTTGCCTCCAGGCCCAGGGGCGTAGGTTTCCAGTCGACCAAACGGCGGTCGGCAGAGTCGGATGTGCAAGACGAATGGCTCGTTGTCGATGTGCACCATGGCCGAGGCAAAGGGGCTACGGCCTATCGAGGCACCTCCACATGGTCCGGATTCGCATAGCCCGTCACAAGGTCAGGGCTGCGATGCCGACCAGGGTGATCAGGCCGAACAGCCAGACACCAGGGTTGCGGCGAGCACCCACCATGCCGGTCACCGTGATGCCGAGGCTGAGCACCCAGATCAGGCCGCTCAGGATGGTCAGGAAAACAACCAGCTCGGGACGGTCGGGGTGCAGGGCGCCATAGGCGAATCCGGCAGCACTCATCAGGACCAGCAGGGTCGTGACATGCCAGCAGAAGTAGCCCAGCCACTTCGCCAGGTCGGTCAGGTCCGGGGCGGCGAGGATCGGCTTGGCCACCTGCGGGCCACCGACGAAGGTGTGCCCCACGAAGGTCACCAAGCTGATGGCAGCCGCCGCCCAGGCGAAACGCGCATTCACGGTCATCGATCGATCTCAGATGCCTCGGCTCCGGTGCCCACGAGCTCAATCATGACGGACCCCGGCTCGCTGTCACAGCCCCTGGTGCCCACCCCACAGCGTCGCGGCCTGGCTTGCCGCCGCTTTGATCGAGGCGGCCACCTCAGCGTGTCGGGCACATGGACGAGGTGTAGCCGCCGCGTCCGCCGGCGAGCGGGCGGCCATACGCTTGGCGGCCAAGTGACCGTCGGGCAGCAAGCGGACGGTGATCGGCGTGAGGCGAAACTCCTCACCCCGGCGCTGGTCGGTCCACTGCAGGTGCTCGGGGATCGTGACGTTCAGCGCGAGCGCGGCCACCTCAAGTGCGTCAGGCATCCGGCCATCGATGAATGGCGCGCACGAACCGCCGCTGTAGCCCGGCGGCCGCGCGGGAGATTTGGACCCCGCCGTCGCTGCGTCGCTAAGGTCGCGGCCGTGACCGGTCTCCCTGAAATCGTCTGCGTCTGCGGCTCGGCACGGTTCGCGGCCGAGATCCGGGCGGCGAATCGCGACCTCACCTTTGGCGGGATCATCGTCGTCGGCCCCAGCGAGGAAGACGAACCGCCCGTTCCCGCGCAGAAGGCCGTCCTGGATGCTCTCCACCGGCACAAGATCGACCTGGCAGACCGGGTCTTGATCGTCAACCCGGGCGGGTATGTCGGAGAATCCACGCGCGGGCAAATCGCCTACGCCGAGGCGGCCGGTAAACCGGTCACCTTCACCGATCCCCGCTGACGGCGAGCGCCGAGACTGGCCGCCTGCGGCTTCGCGTTGTGCTGGGGATGCTCCGATCAGCAATCTAGGAGACTCCCAACGTCTCATCTCTTGCTGTTCACGCCAGGGGGGACGATCTGAGCGAGTTGGCGTGCCCGGTCAACAGTCATCTGATCAGGTGTGCTCGGCGATCACGTCGCGGAGCACCTCGAGTGCACCGACTCGCCAGCCAAACTGCATACCTGCGGTGTCGAGTTCGCCCGGCGCGCTCTCGCGAGCATTGCGCAGGGTGACCGCGGCCTTCCACAGCATCCACCCGCGGGCGCGGGCCCAGGTGTCCTCGTCCATGTCCAGGGTCCGACGGAATGCGGCTCGGCTCTCACCAGAGAAGAGCGACCAGGCAAGGACCATGTCGCAGGCCGGATCCCCCACACCACAGGTACCGAAGTCGATGACGGCACTCAACCTCCCCTCACGCACCAGCAGGTTCCCGGCGCTCATGTCCCCGTGGAACCACACCGGCGCGCAGGTCCAGCGGGACCGCAGCGCGGTCTCCCATACTTCGAACGCCAGCGGCGCGTCGATGAGGTCGGCGAGATCAGCGATCGCCGTGCGTGCGGACTCATCCCAGTGCGCGGGGGTGTCACCACGGTAGAAGCTGTGCCACCCGGCGACCGGGCCACCCGTGGTGTCCACCCGGTAGAGGGCGGTGAGGAAGTTGCCGGCGTCCTCGGCCAGGCCCACCAGGTCCGGAACCCCGGCCACCGTCACCTGCTCACCCGGCAGCCACTCATAGATCGACCACGGACGAGGGAAGAGGTCACTGGGTCGACCTTTGCCAAGGGGCCGCGGGACGTTGACGGGGACATGCGCGCGGATCAGGGGCAACCAGGCGTGCTCCTTCTCCACCTGGCTGGAGTACATCTCGGCGCTGGGCAGACGGACCGACATGATGTCGCCGAGCCGCATGGTGATGTTGTCCCAGCCACTGCGCTCGACGGGCCGCAGGGGCAGATCTGCCCACTCGGGGAACTGCTCGGCGACGAGCTGTCGGATCACCTCGACGGTGATCTCATCTCTGTCCATGACCGCCACCCTGCCGAAAAATTTTGTTGCACGCCAGGGAGTTTGGGCCTCGTTGCGCGATGAACGCCCGGTCTGACCGCAGGTGCCGGGACGTCAGGCCTGGGCAGGCAAGGCTTCCCACTCACGCCGCAGCAGGCCGAACGTCCAGTCGTCCGACACCTCACCGTTAACGATGACGTTCTCGCGAAGTGTGCCCTCGAGCACGAATCCCACTTTTTCCAGGACTCGCCTGGATGCACCATTGCGGGTATCCGCCTGCGCCGAGACTCGATTGAGGTTCATTTCGGCGAAGGCCCACTGCAGCAAGGCGTGAGCCGCCTCGGTGGCGTAGCCCTGTCCCCACTCGCGGTGTGCCAGAACGTAACCGAGGTTGGCGCTGCGGTTCTCCCGGTCCCATTCCTGCAGGCCGATCCAGCCGACGAATCGGCCGTCCTCGCGATGCTCCACGGCCAGCCGCGCCCCCGCGCCGTCACTCGTGAGAGCTCGGCACCGGGCCAGGAAGCGCTCGGCCATCCTGGCGTAGATCGGAAGAGCACACGA
>CAKZIH010000152.1 GCA_936931335.1 uncultured Nostocoides sp.
GTCCCAATCTCCTTCGATCAAGACCCACCGCTTACACAGAGAAGTTGACACCCCCTCCCTGAACGCGCCTCTCGGCTGGGGACACTTGACCAGCGCGGGAGACTACGAGTGATCCGAGGTGAGTGTCGACATGCCGCCGCCGTATACCCCGCGTGACCTCGAGTGGCATGACCATGCCGTCGCGGCCGCTGCGGCGGCGTGGCTGACCGAGCCCCGCGACACCGAGGCCTATCGCCGGCTGGTAGAAGCAGTCATCCGCCGACGCAGCTTCCTCAACCCGCCCCTGGGCTCCGACACCTCCGAGACAACGGACGCCGAGCTCCTCGACGACCTCGGCGCGGACCGCTCTCCCCAGCGCCTCGGGAACGCGCTCGACGCGGTCATGGCCGCCATCCGCCGCCCCGAACGCGCCACCGCCACCGAATCCGCGCCGGCGGCGGGACCGGAAGGTGACGATTCGAGATGACCAGCGACACGACCGACGCCCAGCCAGATCGTGGGCAGAGGCCGATCGGCAGCCCGGACGGGTTCGGCTGGTACGGCATCCTCACCGAAACCCCTGCCGGCCTCCTGTGCGCCGAATGCGGCTGGGAAGGAACACACCTCGGCCTGCACGCCTACAAAGCGCACGGACTCCCAGCGGTCCGTTACAAACGTCTCCATGGCCTCCGATTGAGCCAAGGCCTGATCGTCGCCGAGGTCAAGCACCGGATGTCACAGATCCGCACCGAGAACCCCAACCCGTATCTGGCCGCCGCCCGCGATCCCGCGGCCGCCACCGCTGCCCGCCTCGCCCAAGGCAGCCCCATCTCCCCCGCCGGTGACGCCGCCCGCACCGCGAACCTCGACCGCACCCGGGAACAACGCCGCCGCGGCCTCGTCATCGACTGCGCTGAATGCGGCGTCGCCTTCTGCCCCTCACTGCTGCCTCCCGGCGCCGCTTCTGCAGCAGGTCCTGCGCCAGCAGACATAACCGCCGCCAGCAGACGACGCCCGACCAAGCCTCCGCGACCGACCCGGCCTCGCCTGCTGGACTCCACCCGCCGCCCGGCACCTGATGACCACCTACCCCGCGTTGGAATGGCTGCAACGCCGCACCGACGGTGAATCCATCGCGAGCATCGCCGCCCGCGCCGGCGTCGCCCCGGCCGCCATCCGGCAAGCCACCGACCCCTACGGACCCTGGCACCACAACGCCGGCCGCGCCGAACGTCTCGAGGCGCGGCGCCGCCGCTGGATCGCGCTGCGCCGCGACGGCGTCGGCGTCGTCGCCATCGCCCGTCGCGACGGTGTCGCCCACCAAACAGTCAGCAAAGCAACCCGCGACGCCGGGCCCTACCCCAAACCCGGCACACCCACCGCCGAGCAAGTACGGGCCTGGACCGCCGCCCGCCGCGCCGGACAACCAATTGCCCAAATCGCCCAC
>CAKZIH010000153.1 GCA_936931335.1 uncultured Nostocoides sp.
TAGCCCGCGAACCCCGCCCCCCAGACCAGCGGCCCGATGCCGCATCCCGCCCCACGCAACCCCATACGGAGAACCCCTCGTGAGCACCACTCCCCCCACCCTCCCCGGCGGCCCTCGCACCGCCACCGTCGCCTTCGTGGGCGCGGGACCTGGGGATCCCGGCCTGCTCACACTGGCGGCCGTCGCCGCCCTCGGTCAGGCAGCCGTGGTCATCACCGACCAGGTCACCCGGGATGCCGCCGTACTCGCCCACGCCCCGGCGGAGGTCGAGGTCGTCGACGCCTCGCATGGCAGCCACGGCCAGGCCCTCACCCAGGCCTCCCGCGCCAAGCTCCTCGTCTCCCGCGCCAAGGCGCACCCGGGAGCCTTGGTGGTGCGGCTCATGGATGGCGACCCGACGGTCTTCAATGGCTTCGCCGAGGAGGCCCTGGCCTGCGTCAAGGCCGGGATCCCCTTCGACGTCATCCCCGGCGTCAGCGCCGCCACCGCCGTGCCCGCGTATGCCGGGATCCCGCTCACCAGCGCCGGGGTCTCCGCGGTCCATGTCCTGGACGCCGGTGACAAGGGCGCCGACCTGGCGCACGCCGTGGACTCCGCGACCAGCGTGGTCCTGCTGGGCACCGCCAAGGAACTCAGCCGCAGCCTGAGCACGCTGCTGAGTGCGGGCCGCGACGCCGCCACCCCGGTCGCCCTGACCGAACGCGGCACCACCACCCGCCAGCGCACCACCACCACGGTGCTCGGCGATGCGCCGGAAACCGTTGCGGCACTGGAGTTCCCGACCCTCGCGGTGGTCGGTCCCACGGTGCAGTTGCGCGACCAGTTGTCCTGGTTCGAGGCCAAGCCGCTCTTTGGGTGGTCGGTGCTGGTGCCCCGCACTAAGGAGCAGGCCGGCGGCACCGGGGAACTGCTCGGCGCCCAGGGCGCGGCCGCCCATGTGGTGCCCACGATCAGCGTTGAGCCGCCCCGTACCCCGCACCAGATGGAGCGGGCCACCAAGGGCCTGGTGACCGGCCGCTACGAGTGGATCGGTTTCACCTCGGTCAATGCGGTCAAGGCGATCCGCGAGCGCATCGAGGGCCTGGGGCTGGATGCCCGGGTCTTCGCCGGGGTCAAGGTCGCCGCGGTCGGCGGGGCGAGCGCGCAGGCGTTGCGCGACTGGGGCATCACCCCCGACCTGGTGCCGACCGAGGAGTTCAGCGCCAGTGGGCTGCTGGCGGTCTGGCCGGCATACGACGAGGAGGTGGACCCGATCAACCGGGTCTTCCTGCCGCGCGCCGATATCGCCACCGACACCCTGGTCGCCGGCCTGCGCGACCTGGGCTGGGAGGTGGAGGACGTCACGGCATACCGGACGGTCCGCGCCGCTCCGCCGGCGCAGGAGGTCCGTGACGCGATCAAGGGCGGCGACTTCGACGCGGTGGTCTTCACCTCGTCTTCGACCGTGCGCAACCTCGTGGGGATCGCGGGCAAACCGCATACCTCGACCGTGGTGGCCTGCATCGGTCCGGCCACCGCCAAGACCGCCGAGGAGCACGGGCTGCGCGTCGATGTGCTGGCCGCCGAGGCCACCGTGTCGGCGCTGGTCGACGGCCTGGCCGAGTATGGCCGCGGGTTGGCCCGCGCGGCCGCGGCGACCGGTGAACCGGTGCGCAAGCCGAGCGACCGGCGCCGGACTCCCGGCCGCCGTCGCGCCCGATGACCATCCCCGCCTTCCCGACCGGCGGTATGGGGTCCTTCCCCGCCGTCCGGCCGCGGCGGTTGCGCGCGAGTGCTCCGCTGCGCCGGTTGGTGGCGCCGACCCGGCTGCATCCGGCCGATCTGGTGCTGCCGGTTTTCGTGCGCGAGGGCATCGACGAGCCGGTGGCCGTGGCTGCCATGCCGGGGGTGGTGCAACATACCCTGCCCTCGCTGGTGGACCTGGCCCACGAATGCGTGGCCGCCGGGCTCGGCGGGATCATGCTCTTCGGCGTACCGCTGACGAAGGACGCGGTCG
>CAKZIH010000154.1 GCA_936931335.1 uncultured Nostocoides sp.
CCGTGGCGGCGGGGCTGCCGGCCAGCAGGGCGGCGGCCGAGAGCAGGGCGCCGGCGCCGGCCCAGGCGGACGCCTTGGGGGTGGTGCGCGTCATAGGGTTTTCTCCACTGCAAATCGAAGGCGATGTCGCTTCCAGGATGGCACGACGACACCCGAGGACCGGAATCCTTGACAGGTGACCAAATAGTCACCTATTGTCGTGGTCATGGAGGACGACCTGGTTTTCAAGGCACTCGCTGACCCAACGCGGCGCGTGCTCTTGGACGTCCTCTTCGCCTCGGACGGGCGCAGTCTCGGTGAGTTGGTCGCCGTGGTCGGCGAACGGCATACGGAGATGACGCGCTTCGGGGTGGCCAAGCACTTGCGGATCCTCGAGGACGCGGGATTGGTGCTCGTCCGCAAGCAGGGCCGGGAGAAGTTGCACTACCTCAACCCCGTCCCGATCCGGTTGATCCACGACCGGTGGATCGACAAGTTCACCGAGCACCACGCCATGGCGCTCGCCGATCTGAAACGCCAACTGGAGGAATGACAATGAGCGACACCACGACGCAGCCCATGAGCGACGACTCCGGCCGGGCCGCACCCGAGCGGCAGGTCTTCCGGGTCTACATCCAGGCTCCGGTGCAGAAGGTCTGGGATGCCCTGACCAGCTCCGAGTTCACCACCAAGTACGGCTATGGCGGTGAGGTCGAGGTCGACCTCACTCCCGGCGGGAAGTACCTGGCGCACACCACCCCAGCGATGAAGGAGATGGGGATGGGCGATACCGCGGTGACCGGCAAGGTCATCGAGGCCGACCCGCCGCGCCGGCTGGTGCAGACCTGGGTGGCCGCTTGGCACAACGAGGAGACGACCCTCACCTGGGATCTGACCGAGTACGACGGCGGCCTGACCGGCCTGACCCTCACCCACGACTGCGCGGGTGCGCCCAACACCGCGATGGATGTCGAGGGCACCGGCAACGCCGCGCAGGGTGGTGGCGGCTGGCCGTGGGTCCTCGCCAGCCTCAAGACCCTGCTGGAGACCGGGCAGGCGATGGTCTCCGCGGGCGCCTGATTCGGCGTTCTCGGACAACGAAAAAGGGACGGTATGCCGTGACGGGCAGGTCACGGCATACCGTCCCCAACCAACTAGAGGACTCACCACGCTAGGCGGCCGCTTCGGTATGCGGTGTCCTCGCCAGGGTTGGTTGTGACCTACTGCTGGGGCTGGGCGTCCTGGCCGTTCTGACCGGTGCCCTGCTGACCGGCATCGTTCTGGCCGGTGTCCTCCTGGCCGGGCACGGTGATATTGCCGTCGGCGTCCTGGATCATCGGCCCGCCGGCGTCCTCGGCGGTCCAGTCGCCGCGCTGGCGGAACTCCTCACCGGCGGCCACGTCGTGATCGGCCGGGTCGTGCTCCTGAGCGAACTCCTGCTCGCGCTGCGCCTGCTCCGCATCCCCGCCGAGGTTGCCACCCCAGCCGGTCTCGGCCTCGTCGTCCTGGCCAGTGCTGCTGTCGCCGCTGGCTCGGTCCTTGCGCGCGGCCGCATCCGCTTCGGCCAGCCCGGCGTCGTCGGAGTCGTCGGCCGCGCCGGAGCGGGCGGTGAGGTTCTCGCCGCCGCCGGTGCCCTGCGCCATACCGAAGTCGTCGCGGTCGCTCTGCCGGCTGGTTTCCTGCTCACGCTGGGCACGGTCCGCATCGGTTTCCACCTGCTGGTCGAGCCGCTCGCCCGCGGCCTGGCCGGTCGGGTCCGGCACCTCGTCGCCGGTGATGTCCGTGGCGTCGCTGGCTTCCGGGGTCGTCGGCAGCGGACGGTCGCCGCTGCCCGCCTCCGGGCCGGGCATCTCGGCGGGTCCGGTCATCCCCTGGTCGGCGGTCATCCCGCTGCCGGCGAAATCCCCCGTGGTGGCAAGGCTGTCGAGGTCGGTGCTGGCGGCGTCGAAGGCGGACGAACCGCCGCCCATCGGGGTGCTCTGGTCACTCATGACTACTCCCTGAACTCGGCATTGTGGTCCTTGGCAACCTAGCCGGGTGCGGGTGCCGCGCGGCGGGTTACCGGGCACGCATTTGTCCGTACCCCATCCCGTGACGCGCGGCCGCCTACAGTTGGCCGGTGCCGCCTGAGAGCCCGTCGCCGTATGCCGGGATGGGCGCCATACCCGTACCCGGCGGAGTGAGCTTCCGAGTTTGGGCGCCGCGCGCCCGCAATGTCGCCGTGATCGGCGACTTCTGCGGCTGGCGCACCCAGCGCAAGACGCCGCTGGCCCGGGATCACCGCGACAGCGGCACCTGGTCCGGCGTGGTCGCGGGCGCCGGGGTGGGCTCGCAGTACCGCTTCCTGGTCCGCTATGGCGGGCCCTACCTCTGGCGGATCGATCCCTTTGCGCGCCAAGTCACCGGGGCGGCCGGCAATGCCGTGGTCTTCGATCCGCGCCAACTCGAGTGGGGCACAACAGAGTTCCGAATGCCCGCCTGGGAGGACTTGATCGTCTACGAACTCCACATCCCGACCTTCGGTGCCGGAGCGCACGGCCCGGGCACCTTCTGGAGCGCGATCGGGCGCCTGGATCATTTGGCCTGGCTCGGGATCACCGCGGTCGAGGTGATGCCGCCATTCGAATTTGCGGGCTCGGTGAGCTGGGGCTACAACCCCTCTCATCTGTTCGCCATCGAGAGCTCGTATGGTGGCCCGCTCGCCTTCGCGGCCTTCGTCCGGGCCGCCCACGAGCGCGGGATCGCGGTCATCCTCGACG
This sequence comes from uncultured Nostocoides sp., assembly GCA_936931335.1. Classification (GTDB taxonomy): domain Bacteria; phylum Actinomycetota; class Actinomycetes; order Actinomycetales; family Dermatophilaceae; genus Nostocoides_A. The sequence continues at coordinate 2,739 of CAKZIH010000154.1, forward strand.
TGGTGCACAACCATCTTGGTCCGGGCGACCTCGACCTCTGGCGCTTCGACGGCTGGCACAAGCGTGGCTATGGCGGCACCTACTTCTACAACGACAGGCGCGCGGAAACCCCTTGGGGGGCAACGCGTCCCAACTACGAGCGCAAGGAGGTCCGCAACTACCTGCGGGATTCGGCGCTGATGTGGCTGGAGGACTTCCGGGTCGACGGTCTTCGCTTCGATGGCACCAACTACATCCGCTCACGGTGGGGTGATGTGCGCGATCCGGGGCAGCGGATCCGGGGCGGCCACGACTACCTGGCGGCACTGACCGCGGATCTGCGCTCGCGGCAGCCGTGGAAGCTCCTCATCGCCGAGGACATGCAGTCCGATCCGGCCGTTACCCGAGAGAGCGCCGATGGTGGGCTGGGTTTCCACGCCCAATGGGCCGCCGGTTTCGTGCACCCGGTGCGGGCCGCGCTCGAGGCGGCCCGGGATGAAGACCGCGACATCCAGGCGGTGGCGGCGGCTCTCGCCGACGAGGGGCGGACGCCATACGAGCGGGTGATCTTTACCGAGTCGCACGACGAGGTGGCCAATGGCAAAGCCCGCCTGCCGGAGACGATCAGTCCCGGTGCCGCGGACTCCTGGCCGGCGCGCGCCCGGGCCGCCCTCGGGCTGGCGCTGGTGCTCACCGCGCCGGGGATCCCGATGCTCTTCCAGGGGCAGGATTTCCTGGAGGACGGCTGGTTCGATGATCGGCGCCCGCTGGACTGGGACAAGCAGCACCGGCATGCGGGCTTCCTGCACCTGGTTCGTCAGCTGATTGCCCTGCGCCGCAACCTGACCGGGGTGACCCGGGGGCTGCGCGATCGGCATACGGCGATCATCCGGGCCGATGACGCCCGCCCGGTCCTCGCCTACCACCGGTGGTCCCACGGCGGGCCCGGTGACGATGTGGTGGTCGTGGTCAACCTCAGCGCGCAGCCGCTGGTCGACTATCGCCTGGGCCTGCCGCGCCCGGGCGAATGGCGGCTGCGGTGCAATACCGCCGCGCCCGTCTTCGGGATCGGTCCGGAGCGTCCGCACGCGGGTGACCTGGTCACCACCCCGGATGAGTGCGACGGCCACCCCCAATCCGCGCAATTGACCATCGGCCCGTATGCCGCCCTGGTCTACTCCCAGGACCCCTGACGGCGCCGCAGCGACTCAGTCGTCGGTGACCAGGGGCACGAAGAGGTAGCGCCCGTGTGTGCTCACCGTGGGCTCGCCGCCGGGCTCGGCAGGGGCGAGCACCCGCAACATCTGCCCGCGCACCGGGATCACCAGCACCCCGCCCGGCGCGAGCTGCGCAACCAGTTCGCCCGGCAGCTCATCCGGCTGCGCCGAGACCAGGATCCGGTCGAAGGGCCCATCCTGCGGAGCGCCCAGTCGGCCATCGGCAAGCCGGATCTCGGTGTGCGGCAAGTCAACCCGAGCGAGGTTCTGCTGCCCGAACTCGCATACCGCGGCAATCCGTTCCACCCCGATCACCCGTCCGCGGTCCCCGACCAGCCGCCCAAGGATGGCGGTGGTCCACCCCGAGCCCGCGCCCACGTCCAGCACCCGCTGCCCCGGTTGCACGTCGAGCAGCAGGAGCATGTCGCGCACCGTCCGCGGCTGCGAATTGGTCTGGCCCTGGCCGATGGCGATCGGACCGTCGTGTTGTGCGCGGGCCCGATCGGCGGCATGCAGGAAGCCGGTACGCGGCGTGGCCGCCATCGCCGCGTCAACCCTTGCCGCGTCTACCGCCGCCGCTGCGTCCATCGCCCCAGTGTGACCCGCTGCCCCGGGTGGCGGGGTGATTGTCGAATGGCTGCCCTTCGCCGGCGAGAATCCGGTGTGGCACCGTGGAGGGCATGACTTCATACGGACTCCTCGTGATCGGCAGCGGTCCGGCCGGTGTGAGCGCCGCCCAGGCCTACCTCGCGGCCGGCGGCCCGGGACCGGTGGTCCTACTCACCGCCGACCAGGACGAGCCCTATGAGCGCCCGCCGCTGTCCAAGGACTCGCTGGCCGGCCCGGGTGAGCCGGCCCGCACCCCGATCTCCGAGGCCAAGCTGCCCAAGGACGTCGAACTACGCCTAGGCACCACCGTCACCGCCATCGATCTGCAGGCTCGCACGGTCACCGCGGGCGAGGAGACCCTCGGCTTCCAGCGGCTCATCGTCGCCACCGGATCCCGTCCACTGCCCTTGGCCGGAGCGGACGCGGACGCCGACATCCATACCCTGCGCTTCCTTGAGGACGCACGTCGGCTGACCCAGGCCGCCGACCATGGCCGCACCGCCCTGGTCATCGGCTCTGGTTTCATCGGCTGTGAGGCCGCTGCCTCCCTAGCCCGGCGCGGCCTGCAGACCACCCTGGTCACCCCGGAGTCCGGCCCGCAGCAGAAGCGCCTGGGCAGCTATGCCGCGCAACAGATCACGAGTTGGCTCACCGACCTCGGTATTGAGGTGCGCACCGGCGTCGAGGTCACCGGGGTGCAGGCCCCGCGCACGGTCCACCTCTCCGACGGCCACACGCTGGCCCCAGACCTGATCCTCAGATCGGAAGAGCACAG
>CAKZIH010000155.1 GCA_936931335.1 uncultured Nostocoides sp.
GTCGGCATGGGGCAGGGCAGCGGTCAGGGCTTCTCCGACCGCACGGCGGCGCTGACCGACGCCGGGGTCGCCCTGCACCCGCAACCGGCCGCGTTGCACTACGCCCAGGACAAGCTCGCGATGCGCGAGCGGCTGAGCGCCCTCGGCATACCGTGCCCGGTATGGCGCGCAGCGCGCACCGAGGCCGAGATCGCCGACTTCGGGGCGCAGGTCGGCTGGCCGCTGATTGCCAAGGCCCCGGTCGGCGGCTATGACGGCAAGGGCGTGCTGGTCGCCAACTCCGCCACCGAGGTGCTCGAGTGGAGCGGCGGCGCCCAGGTGTTGCTGGAGGAGAAGGTGGACTTCCGGCGCGAGGTGGCGGTGCTGCTCGCGCGCTCGCCCTCGGGCCAGGCAGCCGCGTGGCCGGTGGTCGAGACGGTGCAGTCCGACGGCATCTGCGTGCAGGTGATCGCGCCGGCTCCCAACCTCGATGAGGAGTTCGCCGCCCGGGCCACCGAGGCCGGATTGCGGATCGCCGGCGAACTCGGGGTGACCGGGGTGCTTGCCGTCGAACTCTTCGACCTGGACGGCGTGCGCTTCGTCGTCAACGAACTCGCCATGCGCCCCCACAACAGCGGTCACTGGAGTATGGATGGGGCGGTCACCGGCCAGTTCGAGCAGCATCTGCGGGCGGTGCTCGACCTGCCGCTGGGCTCGCCGGCCCCCCGGGCCGAACTCACCGTGATGGCGAATGTCCTTGGCGGAGAGGACGAATCCCTCTATCCCACCTACCGGCATCTGATGGCCCGCGATCCCGGCCTCAAGGTCCATCTCTATGGCAAGGGCGTGCGCCCCGGCCGCAAGGTCGGCCACGTCAATGTCAGCGGCGCGGACCTGGCCGACCTGCGCGAGCGGGCCCAGCATGCCGCCGACTATCTCCAGGGAGTGATCCGCGAATGACCGACCCGCGCGTGGGCATCGTCATGGGCAGCGATAGCGATTGGCCGACCATGGAGGCGGCGGCAATCGCGTTGCAGGAGTTCGAGATCCGGTATGACGCGGACGTCGTTTCCGCGCACCGGATGCCCGAGGACATGGTCAGCTATGGCCGGGAGGCCGCCGGGCGCGGCTTGCGGGTAATCATCGCCGGGGCCGGGGGTGCGGCGCACTTGCCGGGGATGCTGGCCGCGCTCACCCCGCTGCCGGTGATCGGGGTGCCGGTACCGCTGAAGCATCTGGACGGTATGGACTCGCTGCTCTCGATCGTGCAGATGCCGGCCGGGGTGCCGGTGGCCACGGTGTCGATCGGCGGGGCGCGCAATGCCGGCCTGCTGGCCGCCCGCATCCTGGCCACGGGTACCGATGCGGAGGCGGAACGTCTGCGCCAGGCGATGCTGGACTTCCAAGAATCGTTGCGGCAGAACGCATACGACAAGGGCGCCGCGCTGCGCGCCCAACTCGGCTAGGCCCGGCGCGCCCAGCTCCGCTAGGCCCGCCGCGCCGAATCGTCCGCCCGCCGCGATCTCCTCCGGTGTCGCCGAGCGGCACCGAACGGCTGGCTGAGTCCCGTCGCTCGGGTGCCGGTTCAGCGCCCGGAGCGCAGCCTTGGGTATTCGATCTTGGGGCAGGCGTCCATGACGACGCCCAGGCCGGCCTGGTGCGCACGCCGCGCCGCATCGGCATCG
>CAKZIH010000156.1 GCA_936931335.1 uncultured Nostocoides sp.
CCGGACTTTCCTATGTCGTGAGACATGCCTTTCCTATGTCCTGAGACTCAACACCGCATCCTCCGCCACACAGGGCGAGCCGGATCACCGGCTCGCCCTGTCGTATGTCCGCCGCCGTCGAACCACAGCTTTCCCTCCGGCTGCCGAAACCGTGCGCTTACCCCCACTTCGCAGCAGGGGGTAAGCGCAAGGTTCCCGGGAGAAGCGGTCTGCGGTTGCTGGCGCGGGCGCCGTCCGGAAGCCACAATGGCGCGCATGAGCACGGGAGGGTATGCCGCGGCATACGAGCAGTCGATTGCGGATCCGGATGCCTTCTGGGGCAAGGCCGCCGAGGCCATCGACTGGATCACCCCGCCGAGCACGGTCCTGGACGCCAGCAATCCGCCCTTTTACCGCTGGTTCACCGGCGCCACGCTCAACACCTGCTTCAACGCCCTCGATCGGCATGTGCGCGACGGGCGCGGTGAGCAGGCCGCGCTGCACTACGACTCACCCCTGACCGACACTCGCCGCTCGTTCACCTATGCCGAGTTACTCGACCAAGTGAGCCGCTTCGCCGGGGTGCTGGCCGGCCTCGGGGTGACCAAGGGTGACCGGGTGCTGCTCTATCTACCGATGATCCCCGAGGCGGTCATCGCCATGCTCGCCTGCGCCCGCCTCGGCGCCGTGCATTCGGTGGTCTTCGGCGGCTTCGCCCCGGCCGAGCTCGCGGCCCGCATCGACGACGCCAAGCCCGTGGTCGTGGTTACCGCCTCCTGTGGCATCGAACCCACGCGCACCGTTCCCTATCTGCCCATGCTCGACGCGGCGATCGAGCGCAGCTCCCACACCCCGCAGACCGTGCTCGTGGTCCAGCGCCCGCAGCTGACCGCGCAGATCGGCGCCGCCAACAAGGGCTGGGCGGAACTGGATTGGGCCGAGGCCATGCGCGACGCACAGCCGGCCGACTGCGTCGAGGTCGCGGCCACCGACCCGCTCTACATCCTCTATACCTCCGGCACCACGGGCCGGCCCAAGGGCATCGTCCGCGACAACGGCGGCCATGCCGTCGCCCTGCGCTGGTCGATGACGAATATCTATGACGTGCACCCGGGTGAGGCTTGGTTCACCGCCTCCGATGTGGGCTGGGTGGTCGGCCACTCCTACATCGTCTACGCTCCGCTGCTCACCGGCGCCACCACGGTGCTCTATGAGGGCAAGCCCGTGGGCACCCCGGACGCCGGCGCCTTCTGGCGGGTGATCGCCGACTATGGCGCGGTGGCCATGTTCACCGCGCCCACGGCATACCGGGCCATCAAGCGGGAGGATCCGCGCGGCGAACTGCTCGCCGGGCACGATGTGTCCTTGCTGCGCAATGTTTTCCTCGCCGGCGAACGGCTGGACCCGGACACCTACCAGTGGGCCGACGAGATCCTGCCCTGCGCGGTGGTCGACAACTGGTGGCAGACCGAGACCGGCTGGCCGATCGTGGCCAACCTGCGCGGCCTGGACCCCATGCCGATCAAGCCGGGCTCGCCGACCGTCCCGGTGCCCGGGTATGCCGTGCACGTCCTCGACGAGACCGGCGCGCCAGCCGCGCCGGGCACCGAGGGCGCCATCGCCATCAAACTTCCGCTGCCGCCGGGCACTCTCCCTACGCTCTGGCAAGACGACGAGCGCTATCT
>CAKZIH010000157.1 GCA_936931335.1 uncultured Nostocoides sp.
AGGAACCGCTCGCGCCTTGCCTGAGCGGCGAGCGCCCGGGTGCGCACGGTATGCCGGGCCAGCGCCTCTTCGTGAGCCGCCCGGGTGAGGCTCTCCTGTGCGATGGCCCGTTCGTTAGCGGCCGCCGCGGCCTGGGCCGCGGCGGCGAGTTGCGCCGTTAACTCGGCGGTGATCAGCGCCCAATCCTCGGGCTGCGCCTCGCTCAACGGCGGGAGCTCCGCAGAGAGCCCACCGACGCTCTCCGGGAGCTCGCTGAGACTGTCGATGAGTTGCCGCTGCACGAAGCCCAGCTCGGTCTCCAACGCACCCAAACGCTGTTGGCCGGCGCGGCGCTGTCCTCCCAGCCACTCTTCGACCGCCTCGAAGGTGGTCACATCGAACAGCTCAGTGAGCAGCGCGTGCCGGTCTCGGGCATCGGCCCGCAGGAAGGCCGCAAACTCGCCCTGGGGGAGCAGGGCCACCCGTTGGAACTGGGCCAACCCCATACCGAGCACATCGTGGACCACGTCAGCCGTCTCGTCGATTCGAGTGGAGCGCACAATCCACTGCCCATCGAGATGCTCCTCGAGGTGCACCTTGGCCGGGGACTTGGTCCAGCCGTCGCCGCGCTGCTTGGGACGCGCATGCTCGGGGAGGCGAGTGAGCCGCAGGCGCCGGCCGGAGCAACTGAACTCCAACTGCACCTGGGTGCGCAGCTCCGGCGGGGCTGTGTCGCAGCGGACCCCGCGCACCGAGCGCACCCCAGCGACATCGCTGAACAGGGCGTAGCAGACCGCGTCGAGGATGCTTGTCTTGCCGGCGCCCGTCGGCCCGTGCACGAGGTAGAGCCCCGCAGCGGCGAGTGCGTCGAAGTCCACCTCATGCGTGCCCGCGAACGGCCCGAATGCGGTCACCGTCATCCGGTGCAGCCTCATGCCACCGCCCCCGTAGACCCGCCAGCGGAGGCGACCCCCGGAGCCGCCAGCCCCTCACCGTCCCGTTCGGCCGCCCCGAGTCGGCTCTCCTCAAGCGCGCGACGCAACTCGGCCCGCTCGACCGGGCCCGCGGCCAGCCCCCCACGCACATGCGCGAGGAAGTCACAGCAGATGTCCACGGCCTCCCGACCGGCCACCCGCGAGGCGTAGCTACGGCGCTCGGTCGCCTGACCCTCCGGCGCGAACCCGAGCTCGATGGCGTGCGGGAACCGGGCACGCACCCGGTCCATCGCGCCGACCGGACGCTGCGGATCGGTGAGCACCACGGAGCACCAGGCTCCCTCGGCCGCGGTATGCCGTGGGTCGCTCAGCAAATCCGCCAACCGGCCCCGCAGGCGGGCCAGTGGCCGCTCTACCGGCACCGGCACCCATTCGGTCCGCGCGGCCCCGCTGGCGTCCAGGTCCACCAGGGTCCAGCTCTTGATGTGCGTGGCCTCACCGAAGGACATGGCATAGGGCGAACCGCTATAGGCGGCGCTCTCGCCGACGCGCTGGGCGCCATGCAGGTGGCCGAGGGCGGCATACGACATACCGGCGAAGGTGTCGGCGGGCACGGCGGAGACGCCGCCGACGCTGATGTCGCGCTCGGAGTCGCAGGTCTGCGCCCCGGTGACCACGGAGTGCGCCATGACGACCGCCGGTCCACCCCGGTGCGCGGCGCGGACCCGGTCCATCGCTGCAGCCATGACCGCGGCATGGGTGCGCCGCTGCGCCCCGAGGGCGTCGGCGCAGACCGCCGGCTCCAAATACGGAATTGGGTAGATGGCCACCTCGCCGAGATGAACCGCGTGGCCGACGCCCGCCACCGACGTGCTCAGGTGCACGCCGGAGCGCCGCAGGAGCCCCGAGGCGAAGCCCAGCCGGATCGCCGAATCGTGATTGCCGCTGCTGAGCACGACCTGGGCGCCGGCGTCCACGAGCCGTTCCAGGGTCGTCGAGAGCAGGGCCACCGCCTCCGGACCCGGCACCGCCCGGTCATAGACATCCCCGGAGACCAGGACCGCCTCGACCCGCTCGGCGCGCACCACGTCGATGAGATGGTCCAGGGCGCGCTCTTGCACACCGAGCATCCCGACGGACTTGAAGGTCCGTCCCAGATGCCAGTCGGAGGTGTGCAAAAGCCGCATACCCGAAGGCTAGGAGAGCCCACTGACAACCCCTGGGCATTTGCCCCGGTGCGCCCCGCGCCGGTGGGCATCCTGACCGCATACGGACGCCTCGAACAACTGCCCGTGGACAATCCGTGGTGTGCCGGGGGCTGCTGTGGTTGGCTGTGTCGCATGGGAGTCGAGGTCGAGTCCAAGCACTACACCCGTGAGCAGCGGCAGCGCTATCGGGAGAAGGTGCGCCAGAATCTGGACGTCTTCGAGCGGATGCTGGCCAATAGCCAGTTCGAGTTCGATCGGCCCATGACCGGCATGGAACTGGAGCTCAACCTCGTCGGTGACGACTACCGGCCGCGCTTCGCCAATCTCGAGGTTCTCGAGGCGATCGCGGACTCCTCCTTCGTCACCGAGCTGGCGCAATACAACATCGAGATGAATGTGCGGCCCCGCCCGTTGCCGGGCAATGCCGCCCTGGAGCTCGAGGAGGATCTGCGCGCCTCGCTCAACAGCGCGGAGGTCAAGGCCCAGCAGACCGGCGCGCGGATCTGTGCCATCGGCATCCTGCCCACGATCATGCCCGAGCATTTCGAGGGCGAATGGATCACCGAGAACAACCGTTATTCGGCGCTCAACGACTCCATCTTCTATGCCCGCGGCGAGGACATCCACCTCGACATCGAGGGTCCGACGGGGGAGCGGCTGGAAACCTACAGCGACACCATCGCGCCGGAATCGGCCTGCACGAGTATGCAGTTGCACCTGCAGGTCGCGCCCTCCCGGTTCGCCGATCACTGGAATGCCGCACAGCTCATCGCCGGCCCGCAGCTCGGCCTGGGTGCGAACTCGCCCTTCTTCTTCGGCAAGCGGTTGCACGCCGAGACCAGGATCGAGCTCTTCAAGCAGGCCACCGATACCCGGGCCATCGAGTTGAAGAACCAGGGCGTGCGCCCCCGCGTGTTCTTCGGTGAGCGCTGGATTACCTCGATCTTTGATCTCTTCGAGGAGAACTCGCGCTATTTCCCGGCGCTGCTCGCCGAATGCTCGGACGAGGATCCCGAGGCGCTGTTGCGCGAGGGCAAGGCGCCGTCCCTGCCGGAGCTGCGCCTGCACAATGGCACGATCTACCGCTGGAATCGCCCGATCTATGACGTGGTCGGTGGTCGGCCGCACCTGCGCGTGGAGAACCGGGTCCTGCCTGCCGGTCCCACAATCATCGATGCGATGGCCAATTCGGCCTTCTACTACGGCACGGTCCGGATGCTCGCCTCCGACGACCGCCCGGTGTGGACGCGGATGAGCTTTGCCGCGGCCGAGGAGAATTTCCGGTGCTGCGCCCGGGACGGCATCGACGCCCGCGTGTACTGGCCCGGGTATGGCGAGTTGCCGGTGGACGAGCTCGTGCTGCGGCATCTGCTCCCGATGGCTCATGAGGGGCTGACGGAATGGGGTGTCTCCCAGGCGGTCCGCGACAAGTTCCTCTCGATCATCGAGGGACGGTGCATCGCCGGTGTCAATGGCGCCACCTGGCAGACCGATGCGGTCGCGCATCTGGAGAGCAAGGGGCTGGATCGCCCCACCGCCCTGCAGCGGATGCTTGAGCGCTATGTCGCCAATATGCACACCAATAAGCCGGTGCACACCTGGGGACCGGTCGATTCCTGACTCGCGGGGAGCCGGCGGCGACTGACCCGGCGACACAGCGGCCCAGGTCAGTCGCGGGAGACCTCCGGCACCCGGTTCCACGAGCTGATCGCCGGGAACTCCTTGTCGTAGCGCAACACGCTCACTGATCCCGCATCCAGGAGCAATTGGGCGCCCAACCGCGGCTCTTGGCGTAGGAAGACCGTGGCCAGGACGCGCAGGGCGTGCCCGTGGCCAACCAACGCGACGTCCCCGTCGGCGAGGGCGGGTGCGATCCGGGCGAGCACCTTGGACGCGCGGGCGGCCACCTCTTCGACGGTCTCCCCCTCGCTCTCGCCGGCGACCACCCCGTCGGTGAAGACCGACCAGTCGTAGCCGAGTTCGGCGCGGATGTCCTTGGTGGTGCGCCCCTCATAGCCGCCGTAGTCCCACTCGATGAGGTTCTCCTCCACCTGCGGGGCCAGGCCGGCCAGTTCGGCCGTGCGCCAGGCCCGCTGCAGCGGTGAGGCGAGCACCAGCGCGAAGTCGTGGTCGGCCAGCAGGCGTGCGGCCGCCTTCGCCACCAGTTCGCCCTGGGCGGTCAGCGGGAGGTCGGTGCGGCCGGTGTGCTGACCGGACTTGGACCATTCGGTTTCACCGTGGCGCAGCAGCACGAGCTTGCCGGACGGGATGGCCGGGGTCATATCAGCGCAGCCTACGGGGCGCTGGCTAGGCTGCGGCGCCATGAGCCAGATCGAGTCCACCGGCCCAGGATTGGGTCAGCGCGAGGTCACCATCGAGCGCACCGGCCCGAGCCGGTATGTCGCGCGCAACGCCCGCGGCGGCGAACTCGCCTTCGCCGCCGGCGAGGGCAGCGATTTCACCCCGGTCGAACTGCTGCTTGCCGCGATTGCCGGGTGCAGCGCGATCGACGTCGAGCTGATCACTGCCAAGCGCGATGAGCCGCAGGAGTTCACCGCGCTCGCCGCGGGCACCAAGATCCGCGACGAGCACGGTAACCGTATGGTGGACATTGAGGTTGACTTCCGGGTGACCTTCAGCACTGGCCCGGACGGGGATCGCGCGCGGGAGATGCTGCCCAGGGCGGTCGCCATGTCCCGCGACCGGTTGTGCACCGTTTCCCGCACCGTTCAGGTGGGTACGCCGATCACCATGAGCGCAGATGGCGCAGCGTCGGAGAACTCGCCCACCGATTTGTGAGACGGCCCACGCGGAGATTCATCGACCGGATGTCGCGCGAGGACTCGCCTCGCGCCCGCGTAGATTGAGCGCCATGCGCGTGTCTTTGGCGTCGGTGCGAACTGCGGCACAGAGTGCGTTGACCGGCGTCCCGAGCTATCGGCGCGAAGCCTTCATGCTGCGACTGGAGCGTTGGTGGCCCGAGATTCGAGACGGCCTGCAGAACCTCTATGGCGAGCGCCACGACATCGCCGAGCTCGCCGGGGTGCTCATTGGCCGGGCGGCGGCGGCATTCGCCGAGCGAGCCGAAGACCTGCACCGCCTCGATCAGCGTCGACTGCTCGCGCCGGATTGGCTGCAGCAGCCGGACATGGTCGGCTACGCCTGCTACACCGAGCGCTTCGCCGGTGACCTGCGCGGGGTGGCGGAGCGCACGCCATACCTGCGCGAGCTCGGGGTGAGCTATCTGCATCTCATGCCCCTGCTCCAGCCGCGTCCGGGGGATAACGACGGCGGCTATGCCGTCGCCGACTTCCGCTGTGTGCGACCCGACCTGGGGACCACCGAGGACCTGCGCGAGCTGGCGAACACGCTGCGCGAGCAGGGGATTTCCCTGGTCATGGACCTGGTGCTCAACCATGTCGCCCGCGAGCACGAATGGGCGCGCAAGGCGCGGGCGGGCGAGGCGGCATACCGGGGGTACTTCCACATCTATCCCGACCGCGAACTCCCGGACGCCTACGAGCAGACGCTCCCGGAGGTCTTCCCGGACTTCGCGCCCGGCAATTTCACCTGGGATGCGGAACTCGCCGGGTGGGTGTGGACGACCTTTAACTCCTGGCAGTGGGACGTCAACTGGAGCAATCCGGCCGTCCTGGGGGAGTACCTCGACATCATCCTCTTCCTGGCCAACCTCGGGGTGGAGGTGCTGCGTCTGGATGCCATCGCCTTCACGTGGAAACGGCTGGGCACCGACTGCCAGAACCAGCCCGAGGTGCACGATCTGACCCAGGTGCTGCGCGCGCTGGTGCGGGTGGCCGCCCCCGCCGTGGCCTTCAAGGCCGAGGCGATCGTCGGGCCGCGTGACCTGATCCAGTACTTGGGGACGGGGGAGCACGTCGGCCGGGTCAGCGATCTTGCCTATCACAACTCGCTCATGGTCCAGGGCTGGTCGATGATCGCGGTGGGGGATACCGAACTGGCCCGGGCGGCTCTGCGGGCGTTGCCACCCAAGCCCGCCTCTGGCACCTGGATCACCTATATCCGCTGCCATGACGACATCGGCTGGGCCATCGATGACCGGGACGCAACGTCGGTGGGGCTCAACGGTTTTCTGCACCGCCGTTTCCTTGCCGACTGGTATGCCGGTGAAGTTGCCGACTCCTGGGGGCGCGGGCTGGTCTTCCAGCACAACGAGGTCACCGGCGACAAGCGCACCAGCGGCTCCGCGGCCTCGCTGATCGGGCTGGAAGCCGCGACGAACGAGCGGGAGATCGGGGATGCGCTGGCGCGGCTCTATGTCATCCAGGCCCTCGCCTACGGCTGGGGCGGCATCCCGGTCATTTGGTCGGGGGACGAACTCGGGATGCTCAACGATCCCGACTGGGCGCGGGAACCCGGCCATGAGGAGGACAACCGTTGGGCCAACCGGCCCCGCCTAGACTGGGGGCTCGCGGCTCAGCGGGGGGACTTGCGTACCTCGGCGGGCAAGATCTTCCAGGGACTGGCGCACCTGGCCCGGGTGCGCGCCGGACTGCCGCAACTGCACGCCAGCACCGAGCCCCGGGTCTTCGGCCAGCACGTCGACCGGGGGCTGCTGGCGATTTTGCGCCGCCATCCGGCCGGGCCTTTCCTCGGCATCTACAACCTCACCGGGGACTGGCGGCCCTTCCCCGGTATGGAGTTCGAGCAGGTCGGCTTCACCGCGCCCGTCGACGCACTGAACGGCGGGGCTCCGGTGGCCATCGGCGAGGACGGCTACTTCTGGCTGCCCCCGTATGCCGCCTGGTGGATCGTCGACGCCTGAGTCGGTCCGCTGGGCGATTCACTCGAGCCGACTGAGCTCGGCTCAGGCCGCCCCGGGGAAGACCAGGGTCGGCAGTGCTGCCGCGTCGGTGCTCGCCTGCGCCACCCGGACGGTCCGCACCGGCAGGACCTGCACTGGGGTCGGATAGCCGACATGGGCGGAGCCGGCGCGGGCCGAGCGGTCGGCTCGCGAGGTGACGGCACGCTCGCTCTCATAGCGGGCGATCGGGGCGGCGGGGATGTCCTGGGCGGTGGTGGTAGCAAACATGGGGTGGTCCTTCCGATCGTGAGTGGGGTTGTGCGCCAACAACTGCGACGATCCCGCCGGTGCCTGTGCGCTTCCTGTGCCCGCGCCCAGATGGTCCTGGGAGTTTTCGGCGGCGCGGGGCCGGCGCGTCCGTCGAGAGACGGTGGTGGCCGGGGACGCGTCATACGTGTTAGACACACGGTATGAGCCAGACCGCATTCAAAGGCACCCCCGTCTCCACCGTCGGCGAACTGCCGGCCACCGGATCTGCCGCGCCGCAGACCACCCTCACCGGCACCGACCTCGGTGACGTCACCCTCGCCGACCGTTCGGGCCGCCGGGTGATCTTCAACATCTTCCCCAGCGTGGACACCGGGGTGTGCGCCGCCAGCGTGCGTCGCTTCAACGAACTCGCCGCCGGCCTGGACAACACCGACGTCGTCTGTGTCTCCGCCGACCTGCCGTTCGCGCTCAAGCGCTTCTGTGGCGCCGAGGGCATCGAGAATGTCACCGCGGCCTCGAGTTTCCGCAGCGACTTCGGCGACACCTATGGGGTGACCATGGCCGACGGTCCGCTGCAGGGCCTGCTGGCCCGCTCGGTCGTCGTGGTGGACGCCGATGGCACCGTCAGCTACACCGAACTGGTCCCGGAGATCGGCCAGGAGCCCGACTACGACGCGGCCATCGACGCCCTGGGCTGAGTTTTGCCCGTCAAGGGCTCACCCGTGGGCTCAGTCGCACCAGGATTTCGCTGTGCGTGGTCTGCGGGAACATATCGAATAGGCGCGCCTCGCCGGGCTGCCAGGACGGCAGTCCGGCGAGATCACGCGCCAGGGACGCGGGATTGCAGCTCGAGTAGAGCAGCATCTCTGCCGCGCAGTCATCGAGCCAGGTGACCAGCTCGGGCCCCAGGCCGCGCCGCGGTGGGTTGACCACGATCGCGTCCGCTTCCCCACCGAGCACCGCGGCCGCCTCGATCGCGTCACCGACCACGAAGCGCACCCCGTCGCCGGTATGCAGTTCCGCCGCGCTGCGCTGGGCCGAGGCGATGGCATCGGGTGCGATCTCGATCCCGGCTACCAGCCGACCCGGCCGAGCTAGGTGCAGGGCGAAGCCGCCCACCCCGCAATAGAGGTCCCAAACCGAGGCCGGCGCCGCGTCGTCGAGCCACTGCGCGGCCTGCCGGTAAAGGCCCGCCGCCACCTGCGTATTGGTCTGAAAGAAGCTGTGCGGCAACAGATATAGCGGTATGCCGTTGACCTCCATCCGCAGGTGGTCGGCGGGGGTGAGGACGATCTCGCGTTCGCCCTCGATCACCGCCTTGTGCGCGGGTTGGATGTTCAGCGAGACCACCCGGATGGCCGGAAGCCGCGCCAGCAGCAGTGGCAGCCGACTGCGCAGGGCCGCCTCGTGATGGGTGCTGCGCAAGACCAGCCGCACCATCAGCTCACCGGCGGGGGAGACGGTCACCAAGAGGTGCTTCACCTCGCCGCGGCGAGTGGGTACGTCATACGGGATCAGGCGCAGCTCGTTGACGAAGTCGGCGAGCACCGGTAGCGCGGCGGCGATGCGCGGATCGTGAATCCCGCACTCGCGCAAGTCGATTCCCCGCCCGCGCTCATCGAGGATGCCGAGCGTCACCGCGCCGGCGCTGCCGGCGACGACGAGCTTGGCCTTGTTGCGGAAGCCGCTCTCCGGCGAGGCGAAAGGCGCCACCCAAGTGACGCCCATACCGGCCAGCGCCGCCTGCGCCGCACGCTGTTTGTCACCCAATTGCCGCGCGTATGCCGTGCCCATCAGCGTGCACGAGCGGCACGCCCCGGCGTCGAAGTAGTCGCACTGCATGGATGGGTAGCCTCAAGCGAAGTGGGGGAGGGGAGACACCAATTTAGTTGGACCACCTGGCCGGGAACGGGTGCGGTGCGCAAGGATCGAGCCTCAATGTTCGCCCAACCCCCAGGAGTGCCCGTATGTCCGTGCTCGACCGCTTCGATCTATCCGGGCGCACAGCGCTGGTCTCCGGCGCCACCCGCGGGCTGGGCCGGGCGTTCGCCCGGGCGCTGGCCGAGGCCGGTGCAGATGTGGTGATCCACGGCCGGGACGCGGAGGCCGCGGCCGAGGTCCAGGCGGAAATCGAAGGGGTGGGGCGCACGGCATACGTCGTGCTCGGCGAGCTGACCGATCGAGCCGGCGTGGATGCGGTTGCCGCAGAAGCGATTCGGGTGACCGGAGGACTCGACATCCTGGTCAACAATGCCGGCACCTGCATCCACAAACCAGCCCTCGAGGTCACCGACGCGGAATGGGCGAGCGTCCTGGACACCAATGTCACCGCGCTGTGGCAGCTCTCGCAGACCGTTGGCCGCCACCTGGTGGAGCGCGGCAGCGGCAGCATCGTCAACATCGGCTCGATCTCCGGGATGATCGTCAACCGCCCGCAGATGCAGCCCGCCTACAACGCCTCCAAGGCCGCGGTCCACCAGCTGACCAAGTCGCTGGCGGCGGAATGGGCACCGCACGGGGTGCGGGTCAACGCGGTCGCGCCGGGTTATGTGAAGACCGATATGGCGCCCGTGGACCAGCCGCAGTTCCGCCGCCACTGGATCGACGACGTCCCGCAGCAGCGGTACGCCGTGCCCGAGGAGATCGCCCCGGCGGTGGTCTTCCTCGCCTCCGATGCCGCGAGTTTCGTTACCGGCAGCGTGCTGGTCCTGGACGGCGGCTACACCGTCTACTGACCCTCGGCGTTGGTGTCGGGCTGCCATGGGGTGACGATGGCGTTGGCCGCCCGGCCTTCGACGGCGGCGTTGAGCGAAGCGGCCTGAGCGCCGTCGATCTGCTCGCGGATGAGGTCGGCGTGGCCGGCGTGTCGGGCGAACTCCTCGACGTGGTGGACGACGAGGTAGCGCAGGGCGGCCGGTCGCGGCTCGGTCACGCCATACCAGGGCATGGGCGGGACATCCATGACCTCGTCGAGCTCCAGTTCGGCGACCAGGGCGAGGTACTTCTCGACCAACGCGTCGTATCCCGTGCGGAAGTCGTCGACGGACGTCTGCGGGTCCAGGGTGAAGCTGCCGTAGAAGTCCTCGGGATCCACCAGTGGCTCGCCGGACAGCTTCCCGGCACCGGCCAGCGCACCTTGCATACAGAAGGCGCAATGCTTGAGCAGGCCCGCGAGCGAGAGCTTGGAGCGCAGGGGCGTGGCGCGCAACTGCTCCTCGTCCAAGCCATAGCCGGCGTCCCGGACAGCATTGAGCTGGACCTCGAGGTAGTTGCGCAGGGTGGTGTTCTCGTCGTCGACGGCGGGGAAGTACATGGCTGCTCCTATGCGTGAGTGATGCGGACGAGCTCACCTTGCTCCGCTTTGCGGACAGTTCGTGTCCGCTGTGTTTGGGACAATGCCCGTATGTCCGGTCCCACCTCCCGCGTCCTGCGCCTACTGGGGCTCTTGGAGTCCCGGCCGGTGTGGTCCGGTCCCGAACTCGCCGCACGGCTGGAGATCACCGAGCGCACCCTACGGCGCGATATGACCCGCCTGCGTGAGCTGGGCTACCGGATCGACGGGGTGCAGGGCGTCGAGGGCGGCTATCGGCTGGCCGGTGGGCATGTCCTGCCGCCGCTGGTGCTCGACGACGACGAAGCCGTGGCCCTGGTCGCCTGCCTGCGCATGGCCGCTCTGGACGGTGCCGACGACGTGGGGGAGGCCGCGCTGCGCGCGCTGGCCAAACTCGACCCGATCCTGCCCGCCCAGGTCCAGGCCCACGTCCGCGCCCTCGACGAGGCCGTGGTCTCCCTGCCCGCGCAACGGCCGCAGGTCCCGCTGACCGTCCTGCTGGCGCTCGCCCGCGCGCAGCGCGACCGGCGCCTGGTGCGGTTCATGTATGCCCGGGCCGACGCCACGAGTTCCGAGCGCACCGTCGAGCCGGTCCGTCTGCTCACCTCCGGCCGCCTCTGGTATGTCGTGGCCTACGACCGCGGCCGCGAGGACTGGCGGACGTTCCGGTTGGATCGGATCAGCGAGTTCGCGGAGTTGACCTTTGTGGCGCCGGCCCGGGAGGTGCCGGCCTCGGCGCTGGAGTTCACCTCGCAGACGGAATGGCCGTATTCGGCGACGGTCACCATCTCGGCGACTGCCGAGGCGATCACCACCCGTATGTCGGCGCGCTACTACTCGCTGGTGGGGGAGAGTGCGGACGGGTGCACGCTGCATACCGGCGCGGGCAATGCGATGGAACTGGCATGGCATCTCGCCTGGGTGGCCCGGGATCTCGACGCCGAGTTGCGGGTGGTGGAGGGCGAAGACCTGCGCACCGCGCTAGCCCAGTTGGGTGCCGACCTGACCCGGTATGCCGAGTGAACCGCTCGTTGACGCGATGGCGGGCGGGTCGCCGGGATAGCCCCAGTCAGAGCCGAGCCAGCACCTGGTCCGTCGTTGCCAGATGGACCATCGGATCGAGCAGCTGGAGCAGGGCCTGCGCCTGGTCGGAGACCGCCGCGCACGCATCGGTAGCCACCACAACTGTTCGCCCCGCGTCCACCGCACCCAGCACGGTGGACAGCACACAACAGTGGGCTTGACCCCGTTTGACGGACATCCTGACTGGCCAGCTTCGCCTGGCAGGAGAGGATGCCCTCATGGGTGCAACGAGAAGGAAGTACACCCCGCAGTACCGGCGTGATGCAGCGCATCTGGTCATCGATACGGGCCGCA